>JACDDZ010000036.1 GCA_013816695.1 Gemmatimonadaceae bacterium | reverse complement strand
CTCGCATGTCGAGGCAGTAGGCAGCTACGCCGAACTTGAAGAGAAGACGGGAAGGAAGCGACCAGACGATTTCGATCCGCACAAACCGCACATTGACGGATATTCGTGGTCGTGCAAAAAATGCCCCGGAACCATGCGCCGTGTGTCCGAGGTAATCGATACATGGTTCGATTCGGGGTCGATGTCCTTCGCCCAGTGGCATTTCCCATTCGAGAACAGGGAGATGTTCGAGCGCCACTATCCCGCTGATTTCATCGCCGAAGGCATCGATCAGACGCGCGGATGGTTTTATTCGCTGCTCGCGATTGCCACTGGCTTGGGCGACGCACTGCCCGGGAACGAAGATCCACCAGTATCAGGTAAAGGCGCGGCACCTTACCGCGCTGTTGTAGTGAATGATCTCGTGCTGGACGCCGAAGGCGCCAAGATGTCGAAGAGCAAGGGTAACGTCGTTGATCCGGCGAGCGTGATTCCAAAGTTCGGCGCTGACGCCGTTCGCATTTTTCTTGTTCGTTCCAGTCAGGTGTGGCTACCCCGTCGATTCGACGAAAATGGCATACGCGATGTTGCCGGCCGCTTTTTGCTGACCCTGAAGAACGTGTACAGCGGAATCTTCGCTTTGTACGCCAATTTCGGGTGGGCCCCTGGAAACGCTGACCCTGAGCCCGCAGACCGACCGCTCATCGATCGCTGGATCCTTTCTCGCCTTGCAGCTGTCGAAGCCGATGTTGACGCGCGGATGCAGGGATACGACGCTACCGTTGCACTGACCAGGCTAATGGACTTCGTCGTAGACGATGTCTCGAACTGGTACGTGCGCCAGTCCCGGCAGCGCTTCTATGCGGTCGAGCAGGCTGACAACCGCGCCGCGTTCGCGACCCTGCACGAAGTTCTCGTTGTTACCTGCCGCTTGCTCGCGCCTTTTGCGCCGTTCCTGAGTGACTGGATTCACCGACAGCTGACGTCCCGCTCCGTGCACCTCGCGTCCTATGTCAGGTTGAGTGGCGCTGTACCGGACCCGGCTCTCGAGAACGCAATGTCGGGCGTGCGAATGCTCGCCCAGCTGGGGCGCGCTGCCCGGGAAGAGGCGGGAATCAAGGTCCGCCAGCCACTTAAACAGATGGTATGCGTTGTGCCATCCAGTAGCTCGGGAATGGACCATTTCAGGGCACTCATTCCGCTGCTGGCCAGTGAGCTGAACGTCAAGGAAATCAAGACCACGACTTCCGGCGACGCACTTGTTACGTTGGAGGCTAAGCCGAATTTCAGGTCTTTGGGCAAGAAGTTCGGAAAGCGGACCCCAATGGCCGTTGAAGTGGTAAGAACGCTGGATAATGATGCCCTGCACAAGTTTGAACGCGGGGAAACGTTGACGATCGCGGTGGAAGGCGAGGAGCATCCGCTCGATGCCGAAGATCTTGTGATTGTACGGCGCGCCTCGGGCGCGCTGCTGGTTCAGGAACAGGGCGGCTACTTCGCTGCGATCGATCCGGACGTCAGTCCGGAGCTGCGTGCCGAAGGACTGGCGAGAGAGTTTGTCAGCAAAATGCAGAGGCTGAGAAAGGAGTCCGGATTCGCCGTAAGCGACCGGATCAAGGTGTCTGCCGCGGGGAATGAAGAAGTGGAGGGCGCTCTAACGGCTCACCATGGGTGGGTCGCCGAGGAGATTCTCGCGAAGGAATTCCTGATCGGCGAAACAATTGACGACAACGCGGCGCGAACAGTTGATCTCGATGGAGAGACTGTACGGGTTGCCTTCGAGAGGGTTGCATAAGGATGTCACCAACAACTGCCAAGAAGCCCAAGTCCATGGGCAAGAAGAATCTCGATCATTTCGAGAAGAGACTGATGGAAGAGCGCAAGCGGGTGCTGCGCGAGCTCGGACAGTACAGCGAAACCTTCGGAACCACGCCGCAGAGCGCCGATGGTGACCTGAGTGCGTATTCATTCCACATGGCTGACCAGGGCACTGACGCCATGGAGCGCGAGAAGGCTTTTCTCTTTGCAAGCCAGGAAGGCAGGTTCCTCTGGCACATCGATGAGGCGCTGCGCCGCCTTTACCGGACCCCCGAGACATTCGGAAAGTGTCACAACTGTGCCGCGGACATAGCGTTTGACCGACTCGACGCGCTGCCGCACGCTCGCTACTGCATCGACTGCAAGCAGCGTGAAGAAGATGCAAAGCGGCAGGGCTAATCCCGCGCTCTTCTGGAGCGTAATTACGACGGTTGTGCTTGTCGACATCGCTACAAAGCTTCTCGCGGTGTACGCACTTGTTCCACAGCGCATGCCGCACGAAATCATCGGCGACACGCTGCGACTGACTCTCGTCTACAATCCTGGCGCGGCATTCGGGCTGCACGTTGGCCCGTATTCGCGCTGGGTATTCATGGCGCTGACGCTTGGCGCTCTCTGGATACTATGGCGACTGTATCGCACAACACGTGAAGGAGACCTGGGACGTACGCTGGCACTTGCTCTTGTATGCGGTGGAGCGGTGGGAAACCTGATCGACCGGATCCGTTCTTCCGTCGGGGTAGTGGATTTCATCGATGTAGGCGTTGGCGACATGCGCTGGCCGACCTTCAATGTGGCCGACATGGCCGTTAGTGTAGGCGCTTGTATGCTAGCTTATGTGTTATGGGGCGAGGACAAGGCATTAGCGACGCAGGCCGCGGAGATTTAGCACTGTCTCCGAGCGAAGTCTTTCTGGTCGAGGCGGACGACAACGTTCGCCTCGATTTGTTTGTGGCATCCGCCGCTGATCTGTCGCGCACGCAGGCTGCTACCCTTATTGCCAATGCCAACGTGACGGTGAATGCAAAGCGCGAAAAGGCGAGCTACCGCGTGCAGCGTGGCGACTCGGTTCGTGTCGAACGGCCGGAACTCCTTGAGCGGCAGATTCTTCCGGAATCCATCGCCCTCAGCATTGTGCACGAGGACGACGATCTTCTAGTCGTGGACAAGCCGTCGGGAATGGTTGTGCATCCTGCACCGGGCAACTGGACAGGAACGCTGGTCAACGCACTGATGGGCCGCGAAGGCGACCTCGCCGAGACTGGTGACCCAACGCGGGCCGGAATCGTTCACCGGCTGGACAAGGAGACTTCAGGCCTGCTCATAGTGGCCAAGACCGAAGCTGCGCATCGAAAACTGTCCCGTGACCTTGCCGCTCGAAGCGTCATCCGGCGGTACGCCGTGATGTCGTGGGGCCACCTGGACGAGGACCGGATCACCATCGAGCGACCTGTTGCGCGGGATCCGCGTGACCGAAAGCGGATGGCAATCGTCGCGACGGGGAAGGAGGCGCGAACCGATCTCGTTCGGCTCGCGCGGTTTCATTCGGGAGATTTCCTGCGCGCCCATCTTCACACTGGCCGTACCCACCAGATTCGTGTTCATCTTGCGTCAGCGGGTCACCCGGTGATGGGCGACGATGCCTACGGCGGCGGAGGTGGCCGGCGCCTGATAGGATTGCCAGCCAAGCGCCATTTTTTACATGCAGCGTGGCTGAGGTTTTCACACCCGATTACCAGTGAGCCGATTGACTTGCGATCGCCTCTCCCGACCGATCTTCGCGCATCGCTCGTGGCAATCAACGACGACGCCATGGAACTGGGCGACAACCCCCTCGAGACACTCGGCTTCTTCGACGAATGACTGAGCGTTCCAAACCGGAGCCGAAACGCCGGCGCGTCAGCCGTGAGTTCGAGAGCTTCATGCAGGAAATGTCCGAGGAGATGGACATGTCCCCGGCGGGAGAAGTTGACGCGGATCTGCCGTCCACTGGAACGAGCGAACTGGCTGAAATCATCGGCGATGATGACAAGACAATTCGTATCTGGCCCGACCTGGTTGACAGGATCATAGAGGAACTCCGTTAGTGGCGATCCGCGGCAGTCTCACTGAAGCGAGCCTTCCGGATGTCCTGCAGCTGTTGTCGATGGGCGGGAAGACGGGCCGCCTGGCGTTGATCTACCGACAGAGTTTTGGTTTTGTTTTCGTCGAGAATGGACGCATCACCCACGCTTCCATAAAAGGACGCGACCTTAAATCCGAGGGCGCGGTTTACGAGCTCTTCACCTGGACACAGGGGAGCTTCAACTTTGAGCCGGCCATAATGCCCGACTCGACGCTCGAGAAAGTATCGCTCGACCCGCAGCCCCTGATGCTGGAAGGTGCGCGCCGAGTGGATGAATGGACGCTCATCGAGAAAGCGATCCCTTCATTCAATGCGATCTTCGCACTCGACCGGCAAAAACTCCTCTTCAGTAAACTCGAACTTACAGATGACCAGCGGTCGCTCCTGCCTCTGTTCGACGGTCGCCGTGATGTGGACTCGCTGGTACAGGAGTCCAAGATGTCTGAATTCGCTGTTGGAAAAGCGCTCTTCGGATTGATGAACGCAGGGTTCCTGGTGCCGCTCGGCAAGGTGCGGCCAGCCGGCCCGGCAGTTCCGGAGTCCAAGATCGATGAACACAAGAAGCTGGGCTCCGCCTTCTATCACGCGGGAATGTTCGAGGAATCGGAGCGTGAGTACAGGCGTGTCGCAGAGCTCCGTCCCGGGGATTCGACCGGACCGTTCTATTTGGGGCTGATCGCACTGCATCACGCCCAGTGGATCGAGGCGGCGAAATGTTTTGAGTTGGCGGCGCCAAAAACGGACGTCAAGATGGCGATCTACAACAACCTGGCTTACGCGTACGAACGCGCGGGCCAGCTCGAGAAGGCGCGGCTTGCGATGGCGAAAGCGCTGACCCGGGGCGGCGTGAATGACCCGGTTGTGCAAACCGGGGCAGCAGCGCTGGCGCTGCAGACGAATGACCTGCTGGATGCAGAGGTTGCCGTTGACGCAGCGCGAAAACTTCTCGGACAGCGTCGTCCTTCGGCTGCCTGGTTTCACTACGCGGCCGTGTCTGCAATGCTTGCGAAAGACTGGGACCATGCGCTTGCCCATCTCGAGGAAGGCGTCGAGCTGTATCCATCATCAGCTCCACTGCTCAACAATCTTTCCGTCGTGTGCGAGGCACGTGGCGAATTTCCCGCAGCGTTGTCGGCCGCAGAGCGTGGAGTGATGAGCGACAATGCCGGAGCACAGCTGTACCAGAATTTCGGAGATGCATTGAAGCGTGCCGGACGCAGCGAGGAAGCTGTGGCTGCGTACAGGCGAGCGGAGGCGCGACGCAATGCGTGAAGACAAGCTCGGCGCGTCCACTTATCTCGACAGAGGGTGGAGCCTCATTGCGCAGGCAGATTACGCCGGGGCAGAGACGTCACTGCGCAAGGCCGTCGATCTTTCGCCGCGCGATCCGCAGGGAAGTGCACTGCTCGCATGGGCGCTCATGCATCAGGGAAAATTCGATGACGCTTCCGACTGGGTTAGTCGTGCGCTCCAGTTGCAGCCGTCCAATGCCCTCGCTCACGTTGCCGGCGGCTACATCGCGCTCAAACGGGATGAGGTGATTGAGGCGATTCGGTACTTGACCCGTGCGGCAAAGATGGAAAACGATCCGAAGGCGACACTCTACGCGAACCTGTACCTGGGAATCACGTACCTGAAGAGAGAAATGTACGAGGATGCCAGCAATTTCCTCAGGCAGGCAGTCTCACTCGGACCCAACCTCACCGAGGGATACTATTACCTCGGCAGGGCGCTCTACCGTACGGGGATGCCGGAAGAGGCGAAGGGGTGCTGGAGGATCGGAGCGTCGGCAGCCAAGCGCAGCGTATGGGGAGTGCGTTGCCAGGAAATTCTCAGTGCCGTCGAGGCGGGAAACCCGTTTCCGCACCCTTTATAGTAGTAGAACGCTTGACACCCCATTTCGGGGGCTCTACACTAGAGGGCTATGGCAAATTCCGAGATAAAAGCGACGGCTCAGGGCGAAGAGCGTCCAATCTGGCGCCGTCCTGCGGTGCTGTGGACCATAGCCGCATTGGTCCTGATTCTCGGGTACGCCGATCTTTGGAGGGGCGGTGTGGTGCTTGCCCCGTTCTTGCTAGTTATCGGCTACTGCATCCTTGTACCAATGGCAATCCTGGGCTGAAGCAGGCTCAGTTTCTGCAATCGGGCGAGTAGCTCAGTTGGTTAGAGCGCCTGCCTTACACGCAGGATGTCGGGGGTTCGAGTCCCTCCTCGCTCATGTAAATAGTGTTACCCGGATGGACCCGCTGTGTATCGCAGGTGTATTCAACTCAATCGCCTGTCACAAGTATTGGAGGTTAGACCATTGAAGGTACCTGTCAGTCAGTTTTTCGCGTTCACAGGATCAGTTGTTGTTCTTCTGTCGGCTGCGGCAGCGCCAGCACATGCCCAGAGACAGCGTGCTGAACAACTTGCTCCACGCATCATGGTGCCGACCCTCGCGAGCAGTGACAAGGAGCTCGGGATTCAGGCAGCTGAAGCAATTCGTGCGCGCCTTACGCGCGACGTCCGGCCGCAGAGTCTTTTTGTGATTCCCAAGGCCGACATCTACAATACGCTGCAGGCGTCGGGATACTCCACGACTGAAGCGCTCGGCGGGAACGACGCGAAGGCGCTTGCAACACTGTTGCGCGCAGATAATTACATCGACGGATCTGTAACGCGAACTGCGACGGGCATTCGCATCGATTCACGGCTCGTCCTTTCCCGCGACAATTCGATTTCGCAGCTGCTTCCTCCGGCAGACGGCAAGCTGGATGCAGCGGCGGCAAGTGTGTCGAAGAACGCACAGAGCGCCATGAAGCAGCTTGAGGCGGAGGGTAAGTGCGTAAATCTTGTGCGTGAGCAGAAGTACACGGAAGCGATGGCCGAGGCGCGCAAGGGAATCGCCGCTTACCCGAATGGAACGATCGCGGGCATCTGCCTTGGAAACGCGTTCTATGCGGCGAACCAGCTCGATTCAGTGCTCGCGCTTTCCCAGCGCATCGTCCAGACCGACCCGAAGAACATTCCAGCGCTTCGCTGGCTCGCTGATATTTACGGTCAGCGCCGCGATCCGCGTGGTGTGGATGCGCTGCTTGGCTTGATGGCAGCTGATCCGACGAACGTTCGTCTCGTCGACCAGGTTGCCAACGGACTTGCTGCCAGCGGCCAGGCCGCGCGCGCAGTTCCTATCATCATGCAGATCCTGAAGGACAACCCGGGCGATCCGAATCTTTTGAGAACCGGATGGCTCGTGCTCCTGGCGGCCAAGGATTATCCGCAGGCTATTCAGACGGGACTCGAGTATGCCCGTGTAGATACTGCCGCGGCTGACACCACATACTATGTGAAGCTTGTCGGTGCGTACGCTGCTCTCAATCAGTCGCAGCAGGCGGCCAAGACGCTACAGGAAGCGACTGCCAGATATCCCAACAATGCGACGCTGTGGGCTGTTTATGCGCAGACACTGCAGAACGCAGGACAGTCGGTACAGGCAGCAGCGGCAGCACAGAAGGCGATCAGCCTGAACCCGAAGGTCGAGGGCGGATTCGCACTCGCGGCGACTACGCTTGCTGCCACCGGACAGTGGGATCAGGTAGGATCGACGCTTGAGCGTGGAGCGGCGGCCGGTGCAGACGCATCGCTGCTGGCCAAGATTGCACTCAAGCTCGGCAACGATTCATACAAGGCCGGCAATGCATCGAAGAATCGCGCGGATTTCCAGCGCGCCGTGAGCCTGCTCAAGTTGTCGGATCGTCTGGATGGTTCCGCCGATGCGAAATTCCTCATAGGTGCGGCATCATTCAGCATCGGCCAGAGCGCGATCAATGAAGCGCAGGAGAGCAAGAGCTGCGCGCTTGCGCGTACTTCGAAGGAAGCTTTCACGACCGCGCAGGAGAATGTTCCTGCGGGATTGGCAAGCTATCCTGATGCAGCGAAGCAGCTGCTCGCAGCGATTCCGCAGTTCATGCCCGCGGTAAATGCAATGGTGACACGCTTCTGCAAATAATCGCAGGGCGAAGGTGAGCTCAGGGGCGCCGGGCGCGTGGGATTCCGATTATCATGCGCCGGTGCTCGTCGCCGAGATTCTGGAAGCATTAGGCAACAGCAGTGAAATTCTGGATTGTACATTGGGCGGGGGCGGACACAGCGAAGCCCTGCTGAGCGAAGGAAAATCGGTAACGGGGATCGATCGTGATCCTGTTGCTCTCGAAGAAGCGAAGAAGCGGCTTGCGTCCTATCTGGACGCGGGCCGTTTTCGCGCTATTCAGGGGAACTTTGCCTACATTGATGAAATGCCGGCAATCGCAGACCTGCAATTCGATGGAATCCTCGCCGATCTTGGCGTTTCCTCGCGCCAGATCAACGATCAGGAGCGGGGATTTTCCTTTCGGGAAGGCGCACAGCTGGACATGAGAATGGAGGGATCGGGTGAGTCTGCTGCTGATTACCTCAACTCGGTTGCAGTTGAGGATCTTTCGGCGGTGCTGCGCGATTACGGCGACGAGCCGAAGGCGCGTCGAATGGCTGCGGAAATTGTCAGGCGTCGCGGCAACAGGGAATTCAGGACTAGCGACGATCTGGTGGGCGCAATCCGGGCAGTGCTCGGCGCGAGGAGCGGACCTGGTGATTTCGCGCGAATATTTCAGGCTGTGCGCATCGCTGTAAACGATGAGATACGCGCCCTCGAGTTGGCGCTGCCAGCGTTGCGCGACAAGCTGACCCCCGGCGGGACCATCGCGATAATTTCGTATCACTCCGGGGAAGACCGCGTTGTAAAAAACGGGTTTCGGGAATGGAGTCGGAGCTGCGTCTGTCCGCCGGAGCAGCTGCAGTGCAATTGTCGCGGGCGGGCGCTCGGGAGAGTCCTCACGAAAAAAGCAATTTCGGCGTCTGATGCAGAAGTAGCTCGCAACTCACGCGCACGCAGCGCGCGGCTGCGGGTGTGGAGGAGCGCGGCTCAGTGAGGGGACGTTCGGTAATCCTGCTGTCGCTTGTAACGCTGGTAATGGTTGGATGGATCATCATCTGGCGGCGCAGTTACGGATACACCGAATCCACAGTCGTGAGAGCAATGGAGCGAAGACTTGGGTCGATGGCGGCGGAGCGCGTAAAACTCGAGGGTGACATCAGGGATGCATCCAGTCGCGCTCGTCTTGGCGGAGTCGCGGAGCAAAAACTCGGAATGCGCGTTCCGGCGGACACGCAGGTAGTGATAATGCCGCGGCGAAAGGCAAATGAAACGCCCTAACAGGCTCGGCATACTGCATGGGTTCCTCGTTGTGTTTGCGATTGGCCTGATAGCCAAGGCTGCGCGCGAGCAGCTTTTTCGCGGCGGTTACTGGGCGTCGCTCGCCAGGCGCCAGCATTTCTTTTCGTCGGGGCTGCCGGCTTCGCGCGGCGAAATTCTGGATGCTGGCGGCGCAAGGCTCGTGGAAAGCCAGGAGCGGGTGCGGATAGCGATTGCGCCGGCCGAGGTCCGTGAGCTTGCCGGGGTTGTGAAGGCGATGCGGAATGCCGGCATCGAGGAGAAATGGATCAAGGCAGTGCAGACGCCCGGGAAGAAATGGGTCGAGATGCCGACACTCTTCCTTGAGGCTGATGTCGCGCCACTGCTCGCCATGCGCGGCGTGCACCCGTCCGCAGTGGTGAATCGAATTTATCCAAACACGGGCGGATTGCGCCGCATCACAGGCCGTATCGATGCAGCGGGACGTCCGCTCGATGGGATCGAGCTGGCCATGGACTCCGTGCTGCGTGGTGACAGCGGCTCGGTGAGTCTTGCCCGTGACAAGACCGGGCGCGGTTTCGACTCGCCCGATACCTGGGGCACCATTCCGCAGCCGGGCCATACGGTTCTGCTCACCATCAATAGCGGGCTTCAGGAAATTTGTGAGCGGGCGCTTGCGGCAGCTGTCGACAGCCTGAGCGCATCGGGAGGCGACATCGTCGTGATGAATCCGCACACAGGCGAAGTGCTGGCAATGGCGAGCAAGAGAGCGGATCCTGCGGCATTTGCAAACACAGCCATCACTGAACCATTCGAGCCAGGCTCGACACTCAAGCCTTTCGTTGCGGCGGCGCTACTCGCGCGCGGGCGAGCCCGGACCGACGAAATCATCGAGACGTACAACGGCCAGTTCCGCTTGGATGGGCGCACTATCACCGACGTGCACAAGGCGGATAAGCTGACTCTCTCGGAGGTCATCCAGTTTTCCAGCAATATCGGGATTGTGCGCTTCTCCGAGCGATTGAGTGCGCGCGAGAAGTACGAAACGCTTCGCGACATGGGATTTGGGACACCCACAGGTATTCCGCTGCCGGCTGAAGCTGCGGGGACCCTGCGAGAGCCTGCGAAATGGTCCAACACCTCATCGGCATCCCTGATGATGGGATATGAAATCGCGGTTACACCATTGCAGCTGGTGACGGCCTATAGCGCAATCGCAAATGGCGGCGAGCTGCTCGAGCCGTTGATAGTCAAGGAAGTCAGGAACCCTGACGGAGAGGTTGTATTCCGCGCAAAGAAACGAGTTGTACGGCGCGTGATGCCTGCCGCGATTTCAGATTCACTTCAGAAAATGCTACTGGGTGTCGTACAGGCAGGTACGGCCATGAAAGCCGATCTCGTGAATTTCGAGGTAGCCGGCAAGAGTGGAACGGCGCGTCGAGTTGAGGGCGGGCGATACGTCGCCGGGAATTACACGGCGTCGTTCGTAGGGATTTTCCCAAGCGACAAACCGCAGTACGTGGTGCTTGTAAAGCTGGATAGTCCCAGGAACGGTTACTATGGTGGCGACATAGCCGCCCCTGTGACGCGGCACGTTCTGGGCGCAGCTCTCGCCGCACGCGATGCCGCTCTGGATCGTGGTGGGCTACTGGGGGCCGTTCGCCGCGATACTCTGCGGCCCGATTCACCTGCAGTCGTTCCAAAGACTGAGCCCAGGGTTGCGGAAGCAAAGCTTGCAATCGCGGGACACGACACAATCGATCCAGTAATGACTCCGCCCGTGGTCAGGCCTCAAGCCGCGCTAATTCCGAACGACACGACGCTCCGTCTTCCGGTGCGATACAGGGCGGCTGCCGGTCAAGCCGATTCACGGGCCGTTCCATACATAACGGGCATGACAGTGCGCGATGCCGTGCACGCACTTCACCAGGCGGGGTTCCGCGTGGCCATGTCAACGGGATCTTCACTGACTGTCAGTCCGGCTTCCGGTACGCTGGTACCCGCCGGAAGTCTCGTCCGCCTCTCGCGACCGAAGTGAAGGAATTTCCTTTGAGCGATGTGGTCGACGCTCTCGAGCGGGAAGAACTTCTCGTCCAGGTTGCCGGCTCACTGCCGGAAGCTGCGAGTGGCATCACAGATGACAGCAGGCGCGTTGACCGCGGGTCTCTCTTTGTAGCTGTCTCCGGTGTCGCGCGCGACGGACACAATTTCATTCCTTCCGCGCGCGCGAGTGGCGCCGTTGCGGTGGTCTCTGAACGTGTTGTCGATGATTCCATTCCTGT
>JACDDZ010000035.1 GCA_013816695.1 Gemmatimonadaceae bacterium | reverse complement strand
TTTTTCCGTCGGGAAGAAGCCAACTTCGGCGAGAGCTGCATAGACGCCGGCGCCGCCATGTCCCTTGCTCAGAATAAAACGATCGCGGGTGGGAGAATGCGGCCGGCGCGGATCGACGTTAAGTACCTGGCCATAAAGCACCGCAAGGATATCCGACATCGAGAACACTGAGCCGATGTGGGCGCTGCCCGCCCCACTCGTCATGCGAAGCGCGTGCAGCCGTATGCGCTTGGCGAGTGACCGTGTATCGCTTTCGAGGGGAATCGCTTCAGCGAGCATAGAATTGCCGAATATGCTGCGTGATCAACTCTACGTCAGATGGTGTGACTGTCATGTTCATGGGCAGCATGAGGCACCGCTCGAACAAGCGTTCCGTGCGTGGAAGATTCTGGCGAAATCCGAGTGCCGGAAACTGGTGCACAGCCTTCCCTCCCCATTGAATTATCGTACCGACTCCATTCGCGCTGAGATGCTTTCGCAGGCCGTCTCTGTCATCGGCTTCGATTTCATAATTCTGGTAGACATCAAAATGACTCTCGTCGGCATCGGGTGCTGGCGGCAAATCAAGCTGCGTAATATCACGTAACAACTCGTCATAGAGTCCCGCGAGCGCTCTGCGATGGTTGATGATGTCTTCATAATCGCGGAACTGCAGATCCAGGATTCCGGCCTGGAGGTTATCCAGGCGCGAGTTCAATCCCCAAAGCACAACTTCTCCAGAAGCATCCCGGCCATGATCCCGCAGCCGAAGCAGCTGGTCCGCCAATTTATCGTCGTTTGTGACCACAGCGCCACCATCACCAAAGCAACCCAGGATTTTAGCTGGGTAAAAGCTGAAAACACCGCAGTTACCAAAGGTTCCGGCAAACCGTCCTTTGAATCTTGAACCCAGAGCCTGGGCGGAATCCTCAACAATAAGCAGATTGTTCCTGTCCGCGATGCGCTGAATGCTGTCCATGTCCGCGGTTCGGCCATTCAGCTGCACAGGCATGATCGCGCGAGTGCGCGGGGTAATCGCAGCTTCAATCGCCGCCGGGTCGATCAAGTGATCATCCCCGCAGTCGACGGGAACTGGAACGCCGCCAGCATGCGCAACCGAAGCTGGCGAGGCAACCATTGTATGCGAAGGAAAAACGACCTCATCGCCCGGCGCCAGGCCGACCGCCCTCCATGCCATTATCAACGCATCTGTGGCATTAGCAACACCGATCGCGTGCTTCACACCAAGGTAGTCGGCGAGATGAGACTCAAAATCTTCCAGGTCTCGCTGCTGGATGAAGGCCCCACGACGCAATACATCGCGAAAGATCGCGACGTATTCCTCCTCGCGGGCAGCGAAGGCTTCCTGGTAGTTGAAAAACGGGATCGATCGCACTGCGGTCTTCATGGCCTGTATCTACGACGGGTGAGGATCAATCCAGCTCGGCAAATGCAATATAAGGGTCCCACTCCAGCCGCTGCAGCCGAAGCGAGCGGATGCCGAGACTTTCCAGCACGGCAGTTGTCTCACCGGGCCAGAGCGGATTGTCCAGCTCGTCGAATGCCACTATGGCTCCCTTCGGCATTCTTGGAAGGAACGTCTCGAGCGCCACTTTGGTTGGCTCGAAAAGGTCGCAGTCTATAAAGAGGAGACTCACCACCAGGTGGGGGTTATCCGCCACGAATTGTGGAGCCGTTTTGGCGATGTCTCCCTTTATAAGACTCACCTTCGGAATGTGTCCGAGAAAACGGTCACGGTCGTACTGCTTGATCAACTCCTGAAGCTCGTCGTACGAGCCGGCTTTCAGATCGCCAACACGGCTCTTTCCGCCGCCCTTGATGTCGGCCGTGGCTACACTGGGAAACCCCTCGAACGTGTCAAAGCCATAGATTCGCCGCGTAAGATTTTCCGGTTCCAGGATTGTGCTCAGCTTGGCCCAAGTCATGGTCCCGAACCCGCGCAACACTCCACACTCGACGACAGATCCCTTTACCGGCATGACGCGCTTGAACAGCTCGTACATGGCGAGAAAACGCTTGAGAGTCTGGCGCCGAACGTATTTCGGGAAGTTCTCGAGCCGCACTTCAACCGGATCGGCGCAGGCCTCGAAGATTTTTTCGATCTCGCGCCCTACCTGGTCTTCGGCCTCGGTCCTGAAAACTTTCAATGAAATTCCGTAGTAAGGTTTTGTTTGCCGCGGGAGTGAAAATTTCCCGTCAGCCTGGCTTGTGGCACGTTAAGACAAATTCCGCGCGGCATCAACAGCCAAAGGGGGTACGTCTGCAAGCTCTGCGGGGTAATAGGACGGGTCGACGATGCGCTTTAGCGTGCAGAGAACTATCCGCAAATCGGTCCTCAAAGCGCGCGTCCGCACGTACCGCAGCTGCAGCATCATCTTCGTTGGATGGATTAGCACGTCGTAAGCCCGGTCAGGATCCTTTGCTTCGGCGAGCACGGCGCCTTCGTTCGAATTCCAGATTGACGCCCAGTCCGTGATGCCGGGTCTGACATCAAGGATCTCGAGAAATTCTCCACTGTACGCGGAGGTGTACGACAGAATCTGCGGTCGGGGCCCGACGATGCTCATGTCGCCGATAAAGACATTAATGAGCTGGGGAATCTCGTCCATCTTGTGTGTGCGAATGAACGAGCCCGGCCTGGTGATCCGTGGATCTGCATTCCCAGTGGAATGTCCTCCCTTTCGCTCCGCGTCGGTAACCATCGTGCGAAATTTGAAAATCCGAAAAGGGTGGTTGTGCCTCCCGCCGCGGACCCCGCGATAGAAGACCGGTCCTGGCGAATCTAGCTTTATCCACGTTGCCATGAATGCCATGACGGGAGAAAGCACAATGAGTCCAATCCCACTTGTTACGAGATCAAAAATTCGCTTCGCCATCGCGCGCTCACGCGCACCAATGAGGCTACTGCCCTGCATGAAATGCCTCAGCTACGGCGAAGCGAGCGAAATGGGCGAAACACACGCTTGACGGCGTTCTCGCGCAGGCTTGAAAACTCCTTGAATTCTGGGGATGACTGGCGGCTGATATTCTGGAGGTATTCCTTCCACAACGCGATGACCATTGCCAAAAGGAAACCGGCGAAGAAGCCGAGCACAGCAAGCCGAATGATTCCCTTTGCGTCCGGTTGCAGGGGAGGCATAGGCTCACTGATAATCGTCACCAGTGGATTTTCACGCACTTCCTCCATCTTGGCACGCTCGTACGCGATTAAGACTGTGGTATACAATTGACGTCGCGCGATTACATCAGTGTTGAGACGTTCCTTTTCCAGAACGAGCGACGGAGACAGGGAAATTTCCCTGTTTCGCTCCAGAAAACCCCTGAGCCGATCCTCGCTCATCCGCACATCTCTCTGGATGTCCAAAAGCCGTTCCTCGGAAAAGGCGCGCTCAGCGGTTGACTGGGCTTTCCTCGTCCGGGTGTTGAACAGGTCGATCTCCGCCAGCAGGCGCCGTGCAATGTCAGACGCAAGCTTTGGCTCCGAGGCAGTTACACGCATCGTTATGACGCTTGTGAGTGGGGAAATCTTGGTCTGAACGCGACCTGCGACAGTTCCCATCGCCGCTTCCTTCAGTGCCTGCGCCGAACCTTTGTTACCCGCGTACAGGTCGATCAAAGTCACCGGCTCTGGCCGGCGGCCAACCTGGAATTTCGACTCCACCAAGGGGCCGAGAATCGCCGAGGACTTCACGAGGTCTGCATAGAACTGCGGCGATCGCGCGCTGCCCCCTCCGCCAAGCGACAAGCCAAGAAGGAGCTTGCCGGGCGATTCTTCCTGCCCAGTGGAAAATGTCGTGAAAGCGGTATATGACACGGGCGACGTAGCTCGCCGGGCGACGAGAATAAGCGCGAACGCCGCGCCGACCAAGACAAGCAGAACGAGGTTTCGGAACAGGAAATTTACAAGCCCGAGGAATGAAACTCTTTCCTCAGGTGATGGCTCGGTTACCGGTACAACGTAAGAATTATGCATTCGTTAAATGGCAATTACCGGGTGTGCTCCCGGCTCAAACAACAATTTACGGTAAAAGTTGACTAACTTCTCGCCCTCTGTCTTCCAATTGAATCTTTCCTGGACTGCGACACGACCTCTGGCGCCCATGCGTTCGGCCTCCTCAGGATTGTCCAGTATCCACTGCATCGCCGCAGCCACCGCGCCCGCGTCAAGCGGGTTGACAAAGATAGCGCAGCCCACATCTCCGAGGATGTCTTTCCACAGCTTGAAGTTCGAGAGTATCATCGGAAGACTTGCCGCCATGTATTCGAAGATCTTTACGGGGTAGGCCTCTACGTAGTTCTGAACGGGGTGCATCAGGAGAACACCCGCGCGCGCCGTACCGAGCAGGTCCGCGACCTGATCCCGCGACCGCCACCCAAAATGCTGGACCCGGCTCCACCCCGGAATTGCACGTAGCCCGGTCATGAGCTCGTTATGGCTCTGGGGACCGGCCAGTACAAGTGTAGCTCCGAGATCTTCCGGCAGGAGTCCGATTGCCGATACCATCTCTACGGCCCCACGTATAGCAGCTATCCCTCCGACGTAGGCAAACACCGGCTCACGCGCTGGGTATGACGTTGGTTGGGCGAGGCGAAGCTCGTCGACGATCGAGAAATTCTGAACCACGACGGTGCGCGACGATGGGAACCGTCGCGCAATTGGAGGCGTGGCAGCGACCACTCCGCTCATTGCCCGAGCTGCGGCCCACTCAAAAGTGCCGGCGACAGATGATGCAATCAGCCGGACGGGTGCGGGAATCCAGTACTTGGAGCGGATGGCCTTGGGAAAATCCTCGTGCGAATCGTACACCACCTTTGCCCCGACTAGTCGCAGGAGCAGCGCAACTGGCAAGAGCTCGGGATCGTGCAGATGATAGGCATCGGGTTTCTCGCTATGCGCGACACGGAATACATCAACTACCGTCATCAATACGCGGGCGATCCGCCCTTTCCGCGCACGCACGCCACGGATTTTCACGCCAGCCATGACTGTATCGGTTGGGTGGGGGCACACAAACACCACATCGAATCCCGCTTTGGAAAGCGTCGCGCACTCCTTGATGGCGATGCGAGTGTCGCCGGGTGGATGGACCGAGCTTACATGCGCGATCTTCCCGAACTTCAAGCTGTCGCGCGCACCGCAGCAGGCGTTTTCCGCTGGCAGGAATACAGGTAAAACATCAGCAGCCAGAAAAAGCCGCCCGACTTACTCACCTGGAGTGCCTCGAGAGGCACGGACATCACCATCATTGCCAGCACAATTGCCGAGGCGTGCACCCATTCCCCGCCCCGGCGGTAGATGTGCGTCAGCATGGTGCCGAGAATTCCAATCAGCACTACTCCTCCAACGAATCCATTCTCCATTATCAAACGGATATACTGACTATCCACGCCGAGTCCCAGCCTGGATTCGAGAGCGTTGGGGTAGCCCTTTCCCATTCCGAACAGGTAATCCATGGGCTGAAAGGTGCTGAGGTAAAACTCCCACTTATTCGAGCGCTCAAGCGCCGCACTCCCAACCAGCGCTGCCCTGCCCACAACCTTGGCCGCAAGAACTCCCACCCCCGAGCCAAAAAGCGCTGCGATTTGAACGGCCTTGGTCGACACGCCGAGACCAGCAAAAAAGGCCGGAAGCAGTTTGACGTTCGTCATGACAAGGTAAACGAAGATGTAGACGGCCATTGCGGCGATTGACGAGCGGGAGATCGTCGCCAGGACACACGTGAATCCCGCGGCTACGATTATTCGCCCCATCCAACGATGTTCCTTCCTGTTCAAGAGTTTCGTCCGAACGTGTAGCCAAATGGTCGAGAACAAATAGAGCGCACCGACAAGCGACGGGGCTGTCGCATTTCCGAACGACCCGATCCCATAATAGCTGATCTCACCCTGGTATATCGCGCGAACGCCGTTGCCGATAATCAGGAGTGACAGGAAGTCGAGCGTTCCCAGGGTCCAGCGCGAGCGATTCTCAACCAACAGGTAAGCGACGTAGAAATATTGCATCTCCTTTACCATGATAATCGGATAGAAGGACAGCGAATATTCGCCCGCCAGGAATTGAGCGCCGTACGGGATGAGGTTTACCGCGAAGTAAGCGGCGACCCAGTAGAAAAGCTTCGTCTTCGGCCGGTTGATGTACCGGTAGCCGAAGGGCAGGAGGAGAATGAAGACGAAATCTTCAATTCGTACCGGAAGCGGCAACGACTCGATTTTCTCCCCAACAAAAAAGAAGAAGAGAAAAATCATGAGCAGCACGGTCATCACCACATCGTAAAGATCGGTGCGGTGCAACTGTACCGAGCGGGGATAGCTCAGCGCCCCGGCGCCTCCCTGCTGCATTTCCATCAGCCCTTCAAACGACGGTAGAAGTCCAGGACCTTTTTCGACCTGAAAATCGGGCTGCGCTTGTACGAGGGATAATCCCAGAATGATTTCGGCGGCAACGCCATAATCTTCTGAAACTCGGCTTCAGACAGCTCGAGTTTCTTAAGCACGAAACGACGATCCTGATCGAGCAGGCCTTCCGGGTAAATGGGCGCAGCCAGCTCCGTCATCGCCTGCTCGCGCGTCAACTGGCCGGAACACACCAGGGTGGACAGGTGAGCCTTACGTTTGTCGATGTTGAACTTGGTCGGAAGGATGTGTCCCTGAAAAAACCTTGTGTAAATGGATTCGTAGTGTTTCCCGCCGTAGTACTCCCAGCCGAGTTTCTCCCGTATGAGCGTCATCACGTCTGCCTTTACATAGGTGACGTAGTCCAGAATACTTACCACGCTAAGGCGCTTCACCAGAATGTAGTAACCAAGCGCCGCAATACCGTAATGCGGATACGTGCGGAGCTTGCGGGTGCCGAACTTTGCGTGAACGCTGCGAATGTATTTCCAATCGCCATGACCCTGCGCCCACGCTCGCGGCGCAACAGCTTCGGTGACGACGTTCCGTCCGTTGATGATGTATCGTATGCCATTGCGAGCCGCTTCGGAGTACAGAAGAGCGGCGATTGCGTGATCGGTGGGAATTTCACCGTCAGGAGTTGAGCCGCGCAGGAAAGAAATCTGAAGATCGCGAAACTCGTCCCAATCGAGGACGTGGGTGTGCAGGTCGATCTTTAGAGCCTGGAGCGTCCGCTCGATGTTGCGAACTGCCTGCTCGGAATTCCAGCCGTTGTCGAGATGTATCGCCAGAGGCCGCAAGCCAAGCTGCTTAACAAGGTACGCTGTGTAAGTGCTGTCTACGCCACCGCTGACACCTACTACACAGTCGTACTCGCGACCGCGTCCCTCTTCCTTTATCCGGGCGACAATTCCGGCAAGTTCCTGCGCCCGCTGCTCGTCGGACCGGTAGTGCCGGCGTTCAAACTCTTCATATAGATGGCAATGGCTACAGACTCCCGCATCATCAAAATGAATCTCGGGGTCGGTCGTATCCATTATGCAGCGCACGCATTGGCGCCAGCCTAAGCCCTCAGGCGAAAAGTCGGTCACGCGTTTCCTGAGATGGGAAGTTTATCAAAACTGCCTTGTGACGCCCCTGATACACAAAGAGACTGCCGGCGGCGGCTGCGGACGCTCCGCCGTCAACAACCGCCTTGCGCAAATCATCGAGTGACCCCGCACCGCCGCATGCAATCACCGGGACGGAAACTGACTTCGCGACGCTTCGAATCAACTCGAGGTCGTAGCCCGCCATCATCCCGTCGTTGGGAATTGAATTTACGAGCAGCTCGCCGGCGCCTGCACTTTCCAGGTCGCACGCCAGGTCTTCGGGCTTTTTTCCGGTCGCTCGTGTTCCTGACCGGACATATGCCTCCATTTTTCCGGTCCACCTGCGGCCGACATCGATTGCGCCCACCACAGCCTGGTTTCCATACGCAGAAGCGGCACGACTGAGCGCGTCGCGATGCTCAACGGCAGCGGTGTTCATGACGATTTTTTCGATCCCCAGCCCAAAAACCCTTTCCACATCATCATGCGACGAGAGACCGCCGCCATACGCCATGGGCATGAACGCTTCCGAGGCGAGATCCGCGATGAACTCAAAATCCGCCCGCCTGCCTGCACGCGTTGCCCCGATGTCGAGGATCACGATCTCGTCAACTTCCTTCTCATTGAAAATGCGTACCGCATTAACCGGATCGCCGAGGTAGCGGGGATTTCGAAACTGAACGGACTTGACCAGGCGTCGCTGGTCCACGAGAAGCACAGGGATGACGCGGTTACGCAGCATCCTTAGAAAGGCATTGACGCAAAATTCCTGAGCAGCTGCCTTCCATACCGGTGGCTCTTCTCTGGATGAAACTGGACGCCGCATACATGTTCGTGCGAGACGATGGCTGGAAAAGACCCGCCATATGCGGCGTCCGCGACTACATCAGCGGGATTATCACAGGCGACCGAATACGAGTGCGCGAAATAAAAGCGGGTGTCGCCGGACAGACCTTCGAGGAGCCGTGAATCACGACGCACCTTGATGACATTCCATCCCATGTGCGGAACCTTCACGGGCTCCGCGTCGGGATTTTTGCCGATACGGACGTTTCTTCCCGCAATCCATCCAAGTCCCTCGCGGTCACCTTCTTCACTGCTTTGCATCAACAACTGCATGCCGAGGCAAATCCCTAGCACCGGAATTTTCTTCTCGAAAACTGCGTTCGTGAGTATGGGCACAAGCCCACGGTCGTGCAGACGTTCCATGCCTGCGTCGAAAGCTCCAATTCCCGCAATGATCAACCGCGAGGCTTGTGCAATCACTGCAGGATCCGCGGTCACGACGGCCGGGATCGACGCGCTCTGCAGCATGTTTGCAATCGATGCAACGTTACCAATGCCGTAATCAATTATGGCAATACTCAAGAGGCCGGCCTTGCGACTGATTCGTAAGTCTCCATCAGGCTGCCGACCAGCGCCGCGCGCCCAAAGCGGCGTATGCACTCCTGGCGGAGATTGTTGCGGTCGAACTGCGCGGCAGCGCGGATCATCTGCAACATCGCGCTGGCCATGTCGCGTGGCGCTGATGGCGGGACAAGAAATCCATTTTCGGGGGTTACTATATCTTCGGGTCCGCCTGACCTGGTGGCGATGACAGGTTTTCCACACGCAAGCGCTTCCACCAGCACGACTCCGAACGTCTCGCGATGACTGGAGAGAATCAGCCCATCGGAATCGAGGATCTCTTCCAATACGATTTTTCTTCCGAGCTGCCCGACAAATTTCACTCGTTCACCTAACCCAAGTGTCCCGGTGAGCGTGCGCAGTGTCTTCTCGAGAGGACCTTCCCCGACAATGTGCAGCTCGAAATCCGCTTCCCGCGCGACAAGCTGACAGGCAGCGAGTAGATCTGCATGTCCCTTGTTTGCGTTCAGCTGTGCAACGCTGACAAAGCGGAATGGGCCGGAGCGTGTGCGCGGAGGCGGCAACTCCAGATTTTCGAACATGGGGTCGAGAACGTTGGGAAGAACCTGCCAGGGTGAAGCCTGCGGTCCCACAACCCGACCGACATCCGCGCCCAAAGCGTTGCTTACCACCATTCTTGCGTCGGCATTGGCAAACGCATTTCGAATTGCCGGCAGTTCGCCAGGAGGAATCATCCCCCGCGCATACGCGCTGCTGTGCTCGGTAAGCACGAACGGAATTTTGTAACGCCGCTTGATCCATTCGCCGAGCATTCCCGCATATCGGGCATTGTGAGCGTGAACAACGTCTGGCTTCCCTTCCTGCCTTATGTACTCCCTGAAAAGCTTACGGCCTGCACGAAGCCACACAGGAGCCTGGCCGAAACCAACAGCGGGCAACGCCCAATGCCAGCCATGCCGACGATATACACGAATACCGCTCTCCAGGGCGCTGCGCGACCCGACGCGCAGCCAGTCTCGCAAATAGGGAAGGCGTCGAAGCGACCGCAGCTCCGGTGCAATAACTCCCACCCTCATACCAGCGGAATGGAGCGCCTGGGCCTGGTCATACTGAAAAATTCCCGCGAGGGGAGCCTCTGGAGGCACATAGTGCTCTGAAGGAATGATGAGTACGTGCAAGGCGCCGCGCTAAGGCCTATTTGCGGCGAAAGGCAAATAGTCCGCCGAAGGAGTCACGTATTGGGTTTCGCTCAATCGATTGCAGTTTGAATCCGGCAGCGTCGAACAACAGGAAATACTCTGAAAAGTTCCGGTACCTCTGGTATTCCCCATCGTCTCGCAGAGCGCCGAAGAGCGATTTGATGAAGAGACCGACTTTCCCGTTGCCCAAAAGCTGACGCCGAGCTGACCAGCCACGGAAAGGGTTGTCAATCCACGTATAGATAAAGATCCATTCCTTGGAATAGCGTGTGATGTTCCTGAGAATCATCTCATAAGCCGCGTCATCCATGACGTGAAAGAGCACATCCATGCAAATGACGACGCGCGCGCTAAGGCCTGGTTGGTACTCTTCGCCGCGAGCACAAATCAGGTTGAGATCGGGCCACTGCTCACGGTTCCTCCGAATGATGATTTCGGAAAAATCGATTCCGCTGTAGTGAATTGGGTTCCTACCCTGCCAAAACGCCCGGTCACCGCAGCCAACATCCACAACCTCGCTCGCAGCGTCAGAAACGTAGCGATCTATCACGCGCCACTTCCAATCCCTGTACTGATCTACCGAACCCGGCCCGCTGCAGCCACCACTCTTGTAGCGGTTGTTCCAGTAGGTCTGCGTTGATTCAGTATAAGTCACGTCAACACCGGCCGAGAATCCGTGCGCTCATTTGCCGAAGGCATAGGCCAGGCAGGGTCAGAGCGACTAACTGGCGCAGCGCCAAATGCAATTTTTACGAGACCGATCAGCACACCAAGCCCGTGCGTAATGTGATATGCCGCGAAACAAAACGGCAGAATGACGAGATGCAGCGGACGCCAGTACCGTATTGCCTGCTGAAACGAAGCGGCGATGGCAAGAGCCGCATACAGGGCGACGACACTGCCCACGATCAGAGCAACAACGTCATTAACGAACGAGAGAGGGATACCGACAATCAGCCCGAGAACAAAAAGCGCAGAAACGGCGTGTCGCGGAGTAAATGTGTAGGGTGCCAGGTACCACATGTACGCATTATATGGCGCATCACTGAAGAACTGCTTGGACAAAAAACTTTTCAGGTTTGGCTGCTGGAAATACTGAAGCACGATTCGAGGATTGAGCCACACAAGTCCGCCAAGCGAGCCGATCCTGCGGTTGAACTCATAGTCCTGACCGCGCAAGAGACGCTCGTCGAACAGGCCAAAACGCTCGAACACGTCGCGCCGGAAAAATCCGTACGGGACCGTATCGGCGCTTCCCTCTTTCGCTCCCGTACGAAATGAAGTGCCCACACCGAACCAGTGAGTGGTCAATGCCTGCACGACAGCGGGCTCATATCCTTCGCCGCGCGCCTGCGTGCGAACCATGCCACC
>JACDDZ010000034.1 GCA_013816695.1 Gemmatimonadaceae bacterium | reverse complement strand
GAGCCGGAGCCGTCGTCGTCCGCGCCGTTGTAAACAGAATCGAGGCGGCCGGGCCGAATACGGCGCAGGCTGTCGACATTCACTTTAACCATCGAAACCCAGGGTACCTGTTCCTGGGAGCTCGGACGCCCCGGCATGCTCGGAACCAGCTTTGTCCGGCCCATAACGAGATTTTCAAACTCCTTGTTGAAAGCGCGAACCGAGTCGTGCTCAAGGGGAGCGCCCGTACGGAGTCCGAGGTGATCGTTGTGAGCACCCAGTGAAACGTATTGGCCCTTCAGAGCCGGGTCGCTGCCGGGAAGAACTGCGATAACATTTCTGCCCGGGAGTGAAACTTCACTGAATGAGAGAGACCCCTTTACGACCTGACCCATCGTGCCTGGGCGTACGTTCTCAAAGGGAACACCGAATATCTTCGTTGCTGTTGCGACCGGAATGATGAATGGAGCCGCAGCCGTTGTTGTGTCGATCCGTGGCTTGATCATGACGCCGCCACGACCGCCGCGACGCATCACCGCGAAATTGGCATCATCCACGTAGAGGATGGCCGCAGCACCGCGAAGCATCGGGATAACAACTCGCGGAAATCCCGTGACCGCGACGATTTTTCCGGCGGCCTGCTGGGGGGTAATGAGCTCGCCGCCCTGCTGCCCGACATTACCGCCGTAAATAACCGGCATGCCGCTGAAGGTGCGGATGACCGCACGAGGGTCAGCGACTGCGAAATCAGTATTCAGTACGAGCGATTCGGACCCAAAGCCTAGCACTGCAGCTGGAAGGCGCCGAATGAGCGGCACATCCTGGAAGTAAGTGCCGTTATCGCCGGCAGGCAAAAGGCCGAGCTTGCGGACTTCGCGCTCGATGTACGCCGTACCCTTGAGATTGCCCACGTCGCCCGAACGGCGTCCGAGCATCGAATCATCCGAGAATACATACAGGCGCGTCATTAGATCGCCCGCGGTTATGGCCGGAACCGTTGCCGGTCCCGAATACTTGAGAGGCAGCTGCCCGCTCACGGGAACGATCGTTGGATCCATGGGCGCGCATCCAATTATCAGCGCCAACAGTGCTCCCGCTTGGGCAGCGCGAACCAGATTTTTCATCACATTTTCTCCATTGTGTTTACGTGCCAGACTTACTGAACGCATCGACCCCGTCAAACTGTTGAAGCTTTTCTATGTGCATCCATTTTCCAACCTGACCAACGCGCTTCAGGATATCGAGAATCCCGTCGTCGGTAAGGTCTGCATTTGTCTCGCGAGGAACGAAACGGCAGCGATAGTGATCGACAAGACCCACTTTCAGGTCCGTCGCAGGATAAACAACTGTCCCGCGATTTGAGATCATCAGGAGACGGCCGGCTGAACCCTTCACTGCAGCTTCCATTTTTTCAGCAAGCTCGGCGGGAAGCATCGCCGTTTCAACGTACACGTCGACACCGACGACCCGACGCGACGTTGTGGGTAGTGTATGCACCGTGGCCGAGCGAGGCGTGAGCTTGATCGCCTGGTAAGGACGCGAGGGCGCTGTATGTGAAGTCCGACCGAGATTGGCGATTACTGCGTCAGCAAACTCCGATGTGCTCGCAGGTTTCGCGTCGCCTGCCATGTCTCCGCTGCGCATGCCGCTCTCGAGGGTCACGAGAATCGCCTGCTCGATTTCATTCGCAGCTTTTCCCTGTCCGATGTGCCGCAGCATCATAGCCGCGCTAAAAATCAACGCGGTCGGGTTGGCTATGTTCTTTCCGGCGATGTCCGGGGCGGAGCCGTGTACAGCCTCGAAAATCGACACGTCGTTGCCAATGTTGGCCGATGGTGCGAACCCGAGTCCACCGGTAAGGCCCGATGTGAGGTCGCTGAGAATGTCACCGTTCATGTTCGTGGTGACGATCACGTCGAACTGCTCCGGGCGCATTGCCAGCTGGTGTGCGCAGTTATCGATGAGGATATGCTTCGAAGTGATCTGCGGATACGCGGCCGACATTTCTTCGAACGTGTGCTGGAGCAGGCCTTCGCTCAACTTCATGATGTTCGCCTTGGTGGCGCAGTGTACACGCTTGCGACCCGCAGTGATTGCATACTCGAATGCCAGCTGAACGATTTTTTCGCAGCCATTGCGGGAGATCAACTTGAGTGATTCGGCGACGCCCGGCGTCTGCATGTATTCGATGCCGGTGTACAAATCTTCCACATTCTCGCGAACGATCACGATGTCGAGTTTGCGTCCACTGAATGGAGTCTTGACACCCGGAAGCTCGCGCACCGGGCGGAGGTTTCCGAAGGTTTCGAAAAGAGTCCGGAGAGTAACGTTCGCGCTCTTGTTTCCATGCCCGATTGGAGTTTCGAGCGGCCCCTTGAGCACAACTTTGGTGCGCTCGATGGAATCGATGGTCTCCCTTGGAACGCCTGACGCGATGCCCTTGGCAAAGACCCTGGATCCGGCCTCATGTTCTTCGACTTCGAGATTTACGCCGCTTGCGGCGATCACACGGAGGGCAGCCCCGACTACTTCCGGGCCTATTCCGTCTCCGGGAATTACAGTTATTGGTGTTCTGGTTGGCATGGAAGCAAGTTAACGAAGCGCGGATGATGCTAACACCGATTTACACAAGCGATATCGTTGCAGTGGCGAATCTGTCCGGTTAGAATCCGGTATCTTTATAGAAGCGTTTCGCGCGCGTAGCTCAGCTGGATAGAGCGTCGGCCTCCGGAGCCGAAGGTCGTGGGTTCGAATCCCGCCGCGCGCATAGTGCCACTAACGGTTGTCATATACCGTACCAGGTTGAGGTGAATACCGTCCATCCGGCTGTCGAGCCGGTGCGGCTACCTGGATCCAGCCGAAGAATCTCTTTCAATGGCCCGCGAAACAACCTGGAAAGATCTCAAAGTGGGAATCATCGCCGCAATTGCGCTCGTTGGGCTCGTTGCTGCGATCCTGTTATTCGCGCGCGTTGGTGCCATGCGCGGGGAAAAGCTCAAGCTCTACGTGCTCACAGGTGACGCGACCGGAGTTCTCAAAGGAACGGAAGTGTGGTTGGCCGGGCAGAAGGTCGGGCTCGTCACGACAGTTGACTACATGTCTACAACCAGTCCTGTCGCCGATCGGCTCGTCGTCAACACTGAAATCCTCGCCGGGCAATTTCCGCTGATCAGGCATGATTCCAAAGTTGAGATCGGGCCGGGCGGAAATTTGATTGGGTCGCCTGTCGTGATGATTTCAAGCGGAACGGCCAGCTCGCCCCCCGTTCAGGATGGTGATACGCTCAACGCAACCGAAAGCGTGGTGATCGAGGGAATGATGACGAGCGTTCGTAAAGTGGGATCGGAAGTTTCGGCGCTGGGAACGGACTTGACCAATGCCATTGCGCAGGCGAAATCGCCGCGCGGGACCGCAGGGGCATTCCTCCAGAACGGAATGCCATCACTCTCTGCAACATCGACTCAGTTCTCGCGCGTTACAGCGAAGATGACGAGCGGCAGTGGCACTATCGGACTTGCAACTCGCAACGGCCTGTTTACAAAAGCATCGGCAATCATGTCGTCGGTTGATTCATTACGGACCATGCTCGCCAGTGGAAACGGGAATGTTGGCAGGTTTCGCCGGGACTCCACGCTGGGACCACAGGTGAAAGGCCTGATGGCCCAGGTTGACAGCCTCAGAGCACTTGCATCCAATCCTGTTGGGAATGTGGGGCGGGCGCGCAGCGACAGCACCCTTGCAAGGGAACTCTCCCGCGCCCGGCGCGAACTTGACGCGTTAATGAAGGACATCAAGAAACACCCGCTGCGTTACATTGCATTTTGACAAGTTGAAAGCAGATTCGTCCGCAACACCTCCCGCCTCTATCTAAACCGCAACACCTCCCGCCGCTTTTCCAGTCTCAGCCCGCCGCACGTGGACATCTCAGAACTAAAAAGAAAATCCGTAAGCGAACTCCAGGAAATGGCCGACGGCCTCAAGATCGCCGATGCCGGAGGCCTGCGGAAACAGGACCTCATCTTCCGGATCGAGCAGAACCTGCTCGACTCGCAGGTCGTGCTGCACGGGGATGGCGTGCTGGAGATTCTTCCCGAAGGATATGGGTTCCTGCGCAGTCAGGACTGGAGCTATCTGCCGGGACCTGATGACATCTACGTGTCGCCATCCCAGATCAAGCGCTTTGGTTTGCTCACAGGGGACACGATCTCCGGGCAGGTGCGGCCGCCGAAGCCATGGGAGCGATACCTCGCGCTGCTGCGTGTCGAGACTGTTGGGGGCCAGGATGCTGATCTCGCCAAGCAGCGTATCCCATTCGACAACCTGCGGCCGCGCTATCCAGACGAAAGGCTCCGGCTCGAAACCGAAGACGGTGATCTCAGCATGCGCGTCGTAGACATTTTCGCCCCGATTGGAAAGGGCCAGCGAGGATTGATCGTTTCGCCGCCGCGGGCCGGAAAAACAATTCTCCTGGAGAAAATCGCCAACGCGATTGCTGACAATCATCCCGAAGTAACTATCATCGTACTGCTGATCGACGAGCGTCCCGAAGAAGTGACGGAAATGATTGCGAATGCCAAGCGGGCGGAGATCATCAGCTCGACATTCGACGAAGGTCCAACGCGGCACGTGCAGGTCGCCGACATGGTGCTCGAGAAGGCGAAACGGCTGGTCGAGTACGGAAAGGATGTAGTGATTCTCCTGGATTCCCTCACGCGTTTCGCGCGCGCGCACAATGCCATAGCTCCAACCTCTGGCAAGATCCTGTCGGGTGGCGTGGATGCTGCCGGTCTGCACAAACCAAAGCGGTTTTTCGGCATGGCGCGCAACATCGAGGGCGGCGGTTCACTTACCATCGTCGCTACCGCGCTGACCGAAACAGGATCACGAATGGACGAAGTCATTTTCGAGGAGTTCAAGGGAACGGGTAACATGGAACTGGTACTGGACAGAAAAATCGCAGACCGCCGCGTGTATCCCGCAATCGACATTGGTCGCTCCGGAACACGGAAGGAAGAACTGCTGCTGAACCAGGCGGAAATAAACCGTGTGTTCCTGCTCCGGAACTTCCTGGCTGACATGCCAGAAGCAGAGGCGATCGACTTCCTGCTTCGGCAGATGTCCAAGTCCAGGAACAACAAGGAATTCTTCCAGCAGATGGCGCAGGGCGGATGAACCCCACACTCGCGCGGTTCATGGGCATAGACTACGGAGAGCGACGCGTGGGACTTGCGATCGCCGACCCGCTCGGCATGATCGCCGGCCCCATAGGATTCATCCAGCGACGCGCAGGAAAGCGCCCGCCATTCTCCAAAGTGATTGATCGCGCGAAGGAAATGGAAGCGCGCGGTTTCGTAATCGGGCTTCCGCTCGACGGCGAAGGAAATGAATCCGGCTGGACCGCCGAAGTGCGGGCCTTCGGTGCGGAACTCTCCAAACGAACGGGAATGGAAGTCATCTTCATAGATGAGCGATTCAGCACCGCGACTGCGCTCCGCGCTATTCGGGAAATGGACGAGTCTACGCGCGGACGGAAGGGCGACGTCGATTCACTCGCCGCAACAGTGCTTCTCCAGAATGCGCTCGACACGCACAAATAGTTTTCCCGTCGCCATCGCGTGCGCCACGCTCCTTTTTGGCGCGTGCGGTAAGCCGCACGGTAGCCCTGTGCGCGTGATTATTCCGCGCGGCGCGACCTTCAGCCAGGCAACCGACTCGCTCGCCAAAGCGCAAATCGTCAAGTGGCCCACTGGATTCCGGCTTCTCGCTCGCGTTGGTGGGAAGGATCGGAACATCAAGCCAGGCACCTACCTGCTGAAACGCGGAACTGCATGGAGCGAAGTGCTGAGCGCCTTGAACGGCGGCCTCGGCGTCGTCAATAGCGTGACCATTCCGGAGGGATTCACTGTCAGGCAGATAATTCCGCTGCTCGCGCGACGTCTCGAGCTGCCAATCGATTCGCTCAACACGGCTGTTCGAGACACAGCCCTGCGATCACGCCTCGACGTGCCTACACAAACACTCGAGGGTTACCTGTTCCCGGATACGTACGCTTTTCCTGACGGCACCCGTGCGCGGGATGCGATAACGGAAATGGTGAAGCGCTTCGAGCGGGAATGGAAACCCGAGTGGGACGCGCGTCTGACGGAGCTGGCGATGAACCGGAACGACATTATCACTCTCGCGTCGATTATCGAGAAAGAAGCCAGGCTGCCGGAAGAGCGTCCCGTTATTTCGGCGGTGTATCACAACCGGCTGAGGAAACAGATGCTACTGCAGGCGGACCCGACAGTTCAATACGCACTACCCGCACATACGCAACGCGTCCTGTACCGCGATCTCGAGGTGAAGTCGCCGTACAACACGTACCAGAACCCTGGACTTCCGCCCGGACCAATTGCATCACCAGGGGGCCCAAGCATTGTTGCGGCGCTCTTCCCCGCGAATGTTGCGTACCTGTATTTCGTCGCGTTTCCCGATGGTCATCACGAATTCCGCACTACGTTCGCGGAACATGAACAAGCCAAGAAGCAGTCCCAGGCTGCGGCGAAACCCGTAAGTCCGAAGAGGTAGCGTGATGTTCAGTCGCGACATGGTCCGGTTGATCGCGATCACGGATGGTTTGCATGGAAATGCGACAGATCTTGTGAGCCGGGCCGTTCAAGCTGCCGAAGGTGGCGCCACGATGATCCAGCTGCGGCTAAAAGAGGTTTCCGCGCGCGAACTCGCTGAAGTCGCGCGCGCAATGATGCTGGAGATCGCAGTTCCGTTGATCATCAATGATCGCGCCGATGTAGCCATTGCTGTTGGCGCTGCAGGTTGTCATCTCGGCGCGGATGATGTTCCCGTGTCCGCTGTGCGCAAACTTGCGCCCGCAGGGTTCATAATTGGCTGTTCAGTTGGTGCCGACCCGGAGGTTGCTGCTGCAGAGGGAGCAGACTACGCAGGCATTGGCCCCGTGTTCACGACGTCTACCAAGGCCGACGCCGGGAAAGCCATTGGCGTCGAAGGCTTCAAGTTGCTTTCCGCAAAACTTTCGATTCCCGCCGTGGGAATTGGCGGAATCAGTGCGGATAATGCGAGGTCGGTGATTGATGCGGGAGGGGCGGGTGTTGCAGCAGTCAGCGCGATTTTCGGCGCGCTTGACGTGAAAAGCTCTTCGACTTCGATCTTTCGCGCCATCGAAAAGTAAGATCAGGCGCGGAGCTGTCAGCTCCAATGCGGCGTCCCTTCTTCTTGCGTCCCGGCTTGAACGCCTCGCGCATGATTCGCTGAACCTCCTCGAGCACCGGCGGACTCATGAACAGGTCGACGAGTTCCGGGTCGAACTGGGTTCCCCTGCCCTCGAGGATCGCTTCAGTGGCCACCTTGAAGCTCCGGCCCATGCTGTACCGGCGACGATGGGTTATCGCATCGAAAGAGTCGGCGATGGCAACGAAGCGGGCGGCGAGCGGAATCTTGTTTCCCTTGAGCCGTTTTGGATAACCGCGGCCATCCCATCGTTCGTGGTGCGCGATCACACCCTTGCCGAGATCGGGATAAAAGATCGAAATCGGGATGAGAACTTCAGCGCCTTTTTCGGGATGCTTTCGCACCGCGCGTCGTTCCTGCGGAGTGAGCTTCGAGTCTTCATGGAAGATGTCGAACAATGCTTCGTCGAGTTTTCCAATATCGTGGAATAGCGCGATCCGCTCGATACTGTGCTTTTCGCGATCGGTCAGCCCTGCGGCCTCTGCGAGGCAAATGGCATATGCGGCGACGCGGCGCACATGGGCGCCGGTGACGGCATCATTCGCATCGATCGCATTCAGGAGTGTTTCCATCGTAGCGGCGGCCAACCTCTCCACCCCTACCCTATGATTGCGTTCCCGCATGTACATGGCCCCGGACACAGACGTAACTGCGGTGGTAATCACGGGGGTGAGGTCTTTCAGTTCCGCCATACAGGCTGATAAAGCAAGAAGCGTACGGGCTCAGCATGCATACAGCGGCTGTTAGATTGGAAGATGGGAGAAATTGCAGTCGTTTCAGCCAAGGGTGCGAAGCGCTGGCAAGCGGGGCACCCCTGGATTTTCAGGAGCGATGTATCCGACCGGCCGAGTTCAGGGGCCGGGGCCGTGCGCGTTCGGGACAACCGGAACCGCGAACTTGGGTGGGCACTCTGGAGTCCGCGCTCCGAAATTTCGCTGCGATTGATCGAGAGCAATCCGGACACTGCCATCGATCGCGAATGGTGGCTCGCGAAAATCCGGTCTGCAGTCAATCGTAGATCCGGACTCGAGCGCGACTGCAATGCGTTCAGGCTGATTCATGGGGAAGGCGACGCCCTTCCGTCGCTTGTCTGTGACAGGTACGATCGCTGGCTCGTCGTTCAGCTCATGAGTGCAGGACTTGAAGCATTTCGCAGCGAGATCATTGAGTCACTGAAGGAGGTTACGGGCGCGGAAGGAATACTCGCGCGCAACGATGCAGCGCTTCGCAGCCGCGAGGGCCTGGAGCGGGAGACGGTGATTCTCGACGGCGAGGTTCCGAAGGAAGTCGAGGTATCGGAGCATGGTGTGAAATATCTCGCCGCTCCATGGACGGGGCAGAAGACCGGCGCCTTCCTCGATCAGCGTGACAACCGGCGGCTGGCTGGCAGTGTTGCAAAGGGACGCGCACTCGACTGTTTCAGCTATCACGGATCGTTTGCACTCCATCTTGCGCGGAACGCGGAGCATGTGACTGCCATCGATTCCTCGGCGCGCGCACTCGACCGCGCAGGACAGAACGCCAGGCTCAATTCGCTCACCAACATCGACTTCGTCGAGGCGGATGCTTTTGACTGGCTTACCGAGCGAGAGAAATCCAGTGATCGGTTTGATACGATTGTGCTCGATCCTCCGGCGTTCGCGAAGACACGCGCAGCGCTTGCATCTGGTATTCGCGGATACAAGGATGTGAACATGCGCGCCATGAAACTGCTTGCGCGCGGCGGATTCCTTTTCACTGCAAGCTGCAGTTTTCACATGACAAAACAGCTTTTCATGGAGATGCTCGAGTCGGCGGCGGCGGACAGCGGCCGGCGCATTGCGCTGCGCGAAGTACGCGGACAGCCGTTGGACCATCCCGAGGTATTGACCATTCCGGAGACCGGTTACATCAAGGGCGCGCTGCTCGAGGCGATGGACTGAAGTTGAAGCTATGGATGAGCTCAGCCCTGTAACTCAAAACAAACAAAGCTCTTGCGCGATTTTCAGACTAGTCTAGCTTGATTCCCTAAACATGCGGCTCTCGTAACGATGCTCATGGAAACACCTCGCTCGCTCAGGCATGAGTACGAGCTATACGTCGAAAACGAGATCGAGAATTACAAATTCGCGATCTCCCGTTCGGCGATGCTGACCATTGGCGATGAAGCCGTTGCGCAGCTGAATGCCCAGGAACAGTTCAACATGGATGAACTGCTTGTCTGGGCTGAAGTTGACAAAATCATTAGAAAGCGACTGCGGATCCCGGCGTTTCGCACCTGGCAGCGCCGACGGATAAAGTTGATCGAAGAGTATCGGCGTCCCGAAAATCTCGGCCTCCGTCCTGACGGAGTACTTGCGCGCGAGATGCAGTTCGCGGCTGAATCGAGGGTGCTGGTTGCAGGAGCTGGGTTCCAGAAGACAGCTCTGTATCTCGCAGCTCACGGTTGTGACGTCACGGCACTCGATGTCGAGCCGGACAATGTGGAGCGTGTCATGAATGCCGCACAGGAAGCCGGTCTGACGGGCAAGCTTCAGGCACACATGACAGGAATCGGAAGCTGGCTTCCGGAGTCGGAACTGACTGCCGTGGTCTGCGATCCTGCCGCCTTTGCCGGATTAAGCCCGAATGAGCGCGACCGCGCGATCGAAGTTTTGCAGAGCGCGACCAGGGATGGCGGAATTCACCTGGTCGAGACGATAATCGCCGGCGAGAACGCGATTACGCTTACCGAGCTTAGAAAGCGGTACAAAGGCTGGCGGGTTTCGGTCGAGGAAGATGCTGGGTCATCCAAAACCTTCATGGCTCGCAAGATGGCGTCATAGGCGCCTTGCTGTCCTAAGACTGTCGGCAGGGCGTTTGTGTGTCGTTTTGACGCAGGCGTCCTTTTTTATTGTGTCGAATTGATACACTTTGCTTTCGCTCTGGAATTCTGGAATCAGTTAAGCTCTGTTTCCACAACAGGTTAGAGTCTAGTTTGAGCGTGGCACCATCGGTGCCTTAGTATGGGCCAACCTAAAGAAACAGCGTTCGCCAATGAAAAAGAAATCAGTTGATCTGCCGCAGGTTCCAGTCGGTATTGTGGTCTCGGTTGGGAAGGAATCCAGCCCGGCTCCCCGGTTCTCTGCCTATATCTGGGGCCCAGCACCCGAAACGAAGAAGGAAGCGATCAAGGCAGCATAGCGTTCTATACTATAAGAATGCATTTCAAGGAGGCGACCCCTGCGGGGCCGCCTTTTTTGTAGCGGAACAGGGTACGCGAGTTGCCCCATCAGGGAGCGTGGAAATAACATCGCCTGGCTGGGAAGCCGAACGACACTCGCTGCTCGAGAGCAACATCTCGGATTTTGGCTTGTCTATTCAGGGTTCTATTGTCGAGAAGCTCGTCGACGAACTTTACCGCGAGCTGGATTCCAGGGGACTTAAGTTCAAGCCTCAGGTTTACCTTAGCGACCAGTGGGGCTGTCCCGACGGCACTCCCCTTATAGGCGTTCCCTTCTACCTCGCCGACCAGCGCCTTTCGGCAATCGAGGAGGATTTTTCGCCCGGGATCGAGTCCGAGGATGACACAATGCGCTACCTCCGGCACGAGGCAGGGCATGCATTCAACTATGCTTATCGCCTCTACGACCGGGCCGACTGGCGGCAGACATTTGGGCCCTACTCTCGTCCGTATCGTGAGCGCTACAGAGCTGATCCGTTTTCCCACGACTACGTGCGGCACATTCTCGGATGGTACGCGCAAAAGCATCCGGACGAGGATTTCGCAGAGACTTTCGCTGTCTGGCTTACACCGGGACTCGACTGGCGCGAAGCGTACGAAAGCTGGCCTGCTCTCAACAAGCTCGAGTATATAGATCGCGTGATGGGCGAGATCGGTGAGCAGGAACCCGCGGTGGCAGAAGTGTCGGAAGATGATCTCCCCGTTTCCGCCATGCGATATTCTCTTGCCAAACATTACAGTGATTCGGAAGAGGCAATTCCAATCGCCGATGGACGCGTTTTCGACGGCGACCTTCGAAACATTTTCGCAACACCCAAGGAAGCTCCCGAAGGAACCCAGGCTGCGGATTTCATCCGCAGTCACCGTCGGGAAATTGTCAGCAGGATTGCCTACTGGACGGGAGAAAGCGCATCGTCCGTCCGGCAGTTCGCGGACTTCCTGATGGCGCGTGCGGCACTGCTCGAGCTGCGCATGCGGGGGCTCGAGGCCGCAACGCTGATCGAGCTGACAGCGTTCGGCACGGCAGTAATGATGAACTACCGTTACACCAACACAGTCGACGGAGCACGACGCAAGAAATGAAAATCTGCATACTGCACACAGCTGATGCACTTGAGGATCCCATTGATCCAGTGCTCGACCAGATAGAAAACGCTTTGCGGGAGGGAGGACATGAAACGGGCCGTCTTGTGGTCGACGACTCCGTACAGCCGCTCGTTACTTCGTTTACATCGTCGCCGCCGGACCTCG
>JACDDZ010000337.1 GCA_013816695.1 Gemmatimonadaceae bacterium | reverse complement strand
TCCTTGTTAACAACACTGAGCCATTTGTGCGCGTGCAGTTCCCAAAAGCATGCAGTTCTCCTTTACTCGTGTACTTCTCCTGCTTTTCTCGCCGCCAAGGGCGGCACATTGCTGTTGATCTTGTCTTGGAACTTGTTTGCGGGGAACTGCTCTGGACCGAAGGTGCCCCCTGTAACCATCCCTGCATCGTGGCATTTGACGTTAAATTCCAGCCATGGCCCAGCAAGCATCGTTTGACGTCACAACAGGCGTCGACCTCCAGGAAGTGGACAACGCCGTGAACCAGGCGCAGAAAGAAATCGCGCAGCGCTATGATTTCAAAGGTTCGCCCGCGGCGATTGATTTCCAGCGCACGGAAGGCAAGCTCGTCCTCACTGCCGAAAACGATTTCAAGATGCAGGCGTTGTATGACGTTCTGCATGGGAAGCTGGTGAAGCGCCAGGTTTCCGTTAAGAACCTCGATATCGGCGAGATCATTCCTGCTGGCGGCGACACCGTGCGCCGCGAGGTCGGACTGAAGATGGCCCTCGATGGCGAGACGGCAAAGAAAATTTCCGCCGCTATCAAGGACGCCAAGCTCAAGAAAGTTCAGGCCGCCATTCAGGGAGACCAGGTTCGCGTTTCGTCACCTTCCAAGGATGATCTTCAGGAAGCGATGGCTCTCCTCCGCTCAAAAGACTTCGGCGTAGAGCTCAAGTTCGGCAACTACCGCTAAATGAAGGTTGGATTTGTCACGCTCGGGTGTGACAAGAACACCGTAGACTCGGAGCGATATCTCGCACGACTCGCCGGGTATGGCGCCGAGCTGACGCACAACCTTGAAGAAGCAGAGCTGATTCTAGTGAACACCTGCGGATTCATCGACGCAGCGAAGAAGGAAAGCATCGACGCAATCGTTGAGGCGGGCAACATGAAGCGCGATGGGAACTGCCAGGCTGTCGTCGCGCTGGGCTGCATGGTCGAACGCCATAAATCCGAGCTGCAGGAGGCGCTCCCCGAAGTCGATCTTTTTCTCGGCGCCTCCGAGGGAGATCGACTGGTCCCGGAGCTGGAAGCACTAGGGCTGCTCGGCGCGGAAGATCTGGCGGATCATCCTGGGGTGCGAGTGTATGCCGGCGACCTCAGACATGTGCGCTACCTGAAAATCAGCGAAGGGTGCGATCATGGATGTGCGTTCTGCGCGATTCCATTGATGCGCGGCAAGCACCGGTCGTTTGCACTCGATGAAGTAATTCTCGAGGCGCAGCTGCTGGAACTCGATGGCGCCAGGGAACTCAACCTGGTTGCCCAGGATCTTGCGCACTATGGCCGCGATGTTCGGAACGGTTTCGGATTGCCGGATCTGCTGGAGACGCTGGTTGCCGAAACGGGAATTCCGTGGATAAGGATGCTTTACCTGTATTCGGCGGGAATCACTCCGCGGCTCATCGAGGTCGTGGCCAGGGAATCGCGCATACTGCGATATCTTGACATGCCGATGCAACACGCTTCCGATTCAGTCCTCGCTCGCATGAGACGGCCGGAGCGCAAAAAGACAATCCGCGAGCGGGTGCTCAGTCTTCGCAACGCGGTTCCGGATCTCGCAATTCGCACAACCTGCATTGTGGGATTTCCCGGCGAGACGGAGGATGACTTTGCGCAGCTGCTGGAATTTCTCGAGGAAATTCGATTCGATCGTGTCGGTGCCTTCACGTACTCTCCCCAGGAGGGTACGCGGGCTGCGCTCCTCAGTGACGACGTTCCGGACACAATCAAGCGTGAGAGACTGGAACGACTCACCGAGCTCCAGCGTGGCATCACCGCCGACCGATACGAGCAGAGGATCGGAACGCGCGTGGTTGCAATTGTGGATCGTACGTCGTCTGAAGGATGTCAGGCGCGGTTGCCGTGGCAGGCTGACGACATCGACGGAACAACCCAGCTGGCCGGGCTATTGGAGCCGGGATCGCTCGTCGATGTCACGGTGACGGGAGTGGTCGAAGACTATGATTTCACCGCCACTGTGATCGGGGAGCGGGCAAGTCCGGTCTACAATGGTCCAGAGCGGCGCGCCTGGTCCCGGTCGCTCCCGATGGCTGCAGGCATGGGAAGCTACGGGAGATAGGTTTTTTCTGGCTCCCTAATTGCCCGAAATGTTGCTAACAAAACGGAGATGGGATATGAGGAAGGCCATTCTGTTGCTGGCAGGCACTGCTATTGTTGCCTGTGCTTCGATTGCTCCTGGCGTTGAAGGCGCCGATCCGGTTTTTCTGCGTGACGATCCTGCTGTAAGAATTGCGCTCGGTTCTTCCACAAAGCCGATTCCCCTGACTGCGAGCGGGGACTGGCGAGTCTACAACCGTACGCGCGACAGTTTTCTCACAACAGGAAAGTCCGGTGAAATCGTGAGTATCGAGTTGGAATCCGGCCAGCTGCGCACGGTGCGCGCGAATGGAAAGGGGTCCAGCCGTAGCAGCGGCCCATTTCTCGTGCGCCCTCTTTCGACTGACGGCACTTTGACTTTCAACAAGAAGCGGTATCGCGGCGAGCTGATTGTTAGC
>JACDDZ010000336.1 GCA_013816695.1 Gemmatimonadaceae bacterium | reverse complement strand
TGGATTTTCCGCGAGCGACAGCACTCGCTTCTGAAACTCGAGGAGGCTAAGCTCGGGATTGAGAAACGGACCTGGGTCCCACGATCCATCCGCACCGGATCGGATTGGAGTGGAGCTGTGCGGCTCGGAAACCGACATCTCGGTCGAGCGCGTCCATCGGAGCATGAGCTCCGTCCACGCACGCGTCTTCACCGGCTAACGACTCGGAGCGTCCGACTTATCGCGCGGAAGGCAGCTTTCGATGACCTGTGACCTGAGCGAACCACGGTCATTGATGATCCTGTAGAAATCGTTGAAATATTCCAGCGCCGAATCCTTCAATCGTGGATTGATCAACTTTCCGATTTGGTCCTCGTACAGAGCGAAAATCTCCATTCGCTTCGCATTGAATTGTGCCACGGCCGCCCCGACATGTGAGGCATCAACGCAGTAAGCGCGGTACCTTCGCGTCCGTACGTTCTCGAGCTGCAGCTTTGGCTCCGGCGTAGCATAAGTAGTATTGACGGCACCGGAAAAATCAAAGTCGTATGCAACCGGCACTACGGGGCCAACGGGCCGGCTTAGCAGTTCTGCATTGTGAAGAGCCGAAATGGAAAAGTCGGTGTTGCCGATCATGAACTCGAACATCCCGAATAGCGCCACGGCAGCATCGTCGAGATCTTCCGCACGCGCTCCCTTTTCCTTGACGATGATTCCGTCCAGCCGTTCCGCCATCGCTTCAGGCTCCTCCAGGAGGAACGCAAAACGCTTTGCTACAAGCTTTCCGGATGCGCTGTCAACATAGGAAAGTCTCAAAAGCCGCACGTGGTGGCTGAGTGGGGTGATGAGCTGATAAATGCGATAAAGCTGGAATTCCTGGACTATATACTGCTCGTGCAGCCCCGCGTCCCTGCAAAAAGTCACGAGCTTTGGCTTATCCAGTCCCTGAAACGCGGTGCCCTTCACGGCAGCCTTTGCGAAGTTCAACCGGATTGGCGGGAATTCGCACTTCTTCAGGCGCCAGATCCCTCGCGTCCTGACCTTGATAGGGAGTGTCACGGGATTTCCGTCTGCGCCGATCGTTGCAAGTGTCGCCGCCCGCCAGGGAACGGAGTCGCCCTTGTCGCGCTGAATTTGTTTGAGGTTTACAGTGAGCGTGATTTCCAGCGGCTGGGTGCTCTCGAATAGAGGAACACGCTTTGGTTTTTTTCCGGACGCGGAATCCTGTGTCAGTGCTGCACTGCCCGTGAAAGTGCCTGCAACGGCAAGCATGATAGCAAAACGAGTCGTGATTCTCATTGGATCTCCACACTTATGAGCCATTGTGAGGCAGCCGCTCTCACCAGTGCTTCCAGTTCTTCGGGCGTGCCTTTTTTTCTCAGCCTGATCGAGTATTCCAGGACTTCCGAGTCCTCATCCAGTGAATCCGCGGTCGGATCGAGCGTCCACTTCTTCACGTGTGCCGTCAGCCGCGGCTCCACCACCGCGCGCAAGGATTCTGAGTCACTCGTAACGATCCGCAGGATAAGCTCGGGGACGTCGCTGCCTGATGCCATTTCGCTTTCGTTCGCGCGCTTCCACGCCCGCTCGGCAACACCTTCAAGCTGCTCGCGTGTCATGTTGCGAAAAACTTCGTTGTCGAGCTGGGCGACAAACGTCCCTGTACGCGCAAGTTCTCTTGCCTGCTTGAGCCGGCGCTCGGCGATGTTTCCGTCGAGAGCCACCGGCGCATGCCCAAAATCAGTTGACCAGAGCACCAGCATCGTTGCATTGAAAAGAATCGAGATAACTGCAGCGACTGGAATGTTGACAGCTGCTGCGAGGCCGACTGCAGTTGCCAGAAATACGTAGACTGCGTCCTTGCTGTCGTCGAGAGTGTTTCGGAAACGCACGGCGGCGACGATCCCGGCGAGGCTGAAGGCAAGGGCAAGGCTGTACTTGACCATCACGACAATGCCTGCAACAACAAGCGGCAATATGATCAGAAGCTGCACCACTGACTGTTGATATCCCTTCTTGGCGCGGGTCAGCAGGTAGACCCAGGCAACCGGAATCGACAACAGGATCGAAGCGAGCATCGAAGCCGCGACGGCGATTGCAAGGCGGGCCTCGTCCAGGGTTGGCGCGGAGCCCTGGGGCGCGACACCCCCGTTGGGAAGCAGGCCGAAGAGGGCCTCGAACGCGCCGCTGTCCGACGATGGAAGGCTGGGAATCCTTCGCAGGAGCACCCAGCCCGCTGTGAGCAGGACCGCGTAATAAAGGACGACGCGAATGATTACGCGGGAGCCAGAGTCTGAAGATGAACGACTTCTTACTGCTTCCATTCGTGCCCTCCCGGACGCCCGAATATTGTCCTTCCGGTGCATTCCCGCCATACGTTGCCTTCATCTTTCCCGTGTGTACTTTCCCTCAATGCGTAAAAAACTCTGGGCTGTAATGGCCGCTGCCGCTCTCACCGCGTGCGCGGCAGGAAGCAATTCTGTACAATCCCCTGATTCTACTGTCGCACCGCGCCCCACCCTGGTAGTGCTGATCACCATTGACCAGTTCCGCGGCGACTAC
>JACDDZ010000033.1 GCA_013816695.1 Gemmatimonadaceae bacterium | reverse complement strand
CCCAGGGGTGAAGCTCGAGGAGCTTCTCCACGAGGTAAACTTCCTCCGGGCAATTCAGCGAGGACATGTTCCCCGCAGACACCGTCCCGCGAACCGCCTCGTCCACTTCGGGATGGCCATACCCGAGCGTGTTGGTGCCGACGCCCATCAAGGCCATGTCGATGAACTCACGCCCATCAAGATCCCAGACTCTGCAACCTTCCGCTCTGCTGTAATACGACGGCCACTGATCGGGCAGGTACATTTCTGCACGCTTGGAGAGGAACATGTTGCCGCCCGGGATTACGCGCTTCGCTCGTTTCCATAACTTCTGGCCCGTGCCGGACGCCATCCCTTCGTTACGCGTCAAGTGCTCGTTGCCCACAAACCACTCCGGGTGACTGTTTCGCAGTGCGGTCACCTGTAGCCAGGTGAAGTCGCGCCGCGGCGAGAAATTGGCAAATATTTTCCGAACGACCTCAAGGTCTTCGCCTTCATCCACCGTCCAGCGCTCGGAAGACTGATCGGCGTGAGCCTCGACGTTAACTCGCGAGAACTGCGGCGACTCCCTCAGAAATGGCGTGACGTGCTCGCGGTGGAATCCCGGGGATGCCTCCTTCCAGGCCGTCTCGAGCGCCTTGAATGAAAAGACTTCCGTATCGAGTCCATCGGGAAAAGTCGGCGGGTCAACGTTCGAGCCGTAATCAGCGCCCGAACTCTGCCATTGTGAAATCACTTCATCCACCACGCCGGGGTCGATGAGGGGACAATCCCCGGTTATCCGCACGACGACATCTGCTTTCGCGACCAGCGCCGCTCGATAGAAACGATCGAGCACGTCTTCCTCGCTCCCCCTGAACGCCTGATAGCCGAGAGAACGAACGTAGTTCACGAGGGGATCATCGCGCTCCGACACCGTCGTCGCGACGATTACTTCATCTATTTCGCGGGAGCCGGCGAGCCGCTCCAGAAGCACGCCGATCAGGGGAATTTCACCGATCGGCTGCATCACCTTGTTCGGGAATCGCGTTGAGCCCATGCGCGATTGAACGAAGGCGACCGTCCTCACGATCCCCAGTGTGACGGGTTCACGAGGTCGGCGTCTTCGCTCGCCAGCGAGAGCGGCGGATTAATAGTTGGCGCAGCGGCTTCGACTGATCGCAGAATTTCATCGAACTGGTTCAACGTATCGACGCCAACCACGATTCGATCAACTCCCTCCTGAGAAAGCACGAAAGCCAGGCATGCCTGCAGGGCTGTCGAATCCTGCTCGCGAAGCCAGCGGTGCCAAGCCTCCCAGAGGGGCGACCAGCGCGCGAAAGCAGCGGGCCGCTCCGCGTAAGGCATCAGCAACAATCCTTGAAGAAAAGCCGACCTGGCGTGAAACTCCACGCCGCTGGACTGCAGACGCAGGAGCCAGCCCGACGTCAGCATTCGCCTATCCACGACATTGAACGGCGCCTGTACCACATCGAGCGGAAAGCGTGTCCAGAGCTGGTCCAGCTCACCGGGGTCGTATAGGGATATTCCGATTTGCTCCACCAATCCGTCAGCCTTCATTGCGACGAGAGCGGAGTACAAATCTTCGCCGGCCGGCTCGAGGAGCTGACGTGACTTATGCAGAAGCAGTCCTTTCAGTCGCGGCAGCCGCAGGCGCCTCAACGAGCCGTTGACTTGCTCACGCGCCCACGCTGCTACGCCCGATTGCGGCCCTGCGTATGGCGGAAGCTTGGTGATGACCCCAAAATCCTCGATGCCCAGTGCGCCGAGACGGGATTCACTGACTCCGTAAGCGATTGCCGTGTCCAACGTGTTGATCGCCGCGTCACGGGCACGTGCGAGTATTTTTTTCGCCTCCCCATCGGGGATTTCGCCGGTGCGATTGGCCACCCCGTAGGTGGACCCGAATTGGGCGGTTCCGAGAACGAGCCTCCCAGACAGTTCGTTGCGTGTTGCGGCGCCGGCGGATTCAGGCAGCTAAGACTTCCCGAACAGCCGCGACGACGGCATCCTGGTCGGAGTCCGACAGTCCTGCGTGGAGCGGAAGGGTTATCGCCGTTTTCCCGTGTGCTTCGGACTCGGGACAATAGCCCTCGCGAAAACCCAATCCCTGATAGTACGGCTGGAGATGCACCGGCAGGTAATGCAGGTTGACTCCGATGCCACGCGCGCGCAAAGCGTCGAAGATCTCGCGATGGCGGCGTTTCGCGTCTCCCTTCAATCTGATTACGTAGATGTGGAACGCTGACCGGTTTCCTTCCATCACCGTGGGCAAGTCGACCTCGAGGCCTTGCAGTGCGGAGTCATACCGTTTGGCCAGTGTGTTGCGCCGCTCGACGAAGGACTCGATGCGGCGAAGCTGGCTCTCGCCGAGCGCCGCGTGCACGTCGGTGAGACGGTAATTGTAGCCGAGGAGCTGCTGCTCATAGTACCAGGCCGGTGCCGGAACATTCTTCTCGGCTATCAACAGATCCGGGTCGCGTGTGATACCGTGTGACCGAAACATTCGCATTCGCTCGGCGAGCCCATCATCGTTGGTAAGCGCCATCCCCCCCTCCGCGGACGTGATGATCTTTACGGGATGGAAGCTAAAAACGGTGATGTCGGACCAGCGGCAGCTGCCAACCGGCTCTCCATTTCTCGACGCGCCGACGGAGTGCGAGGCATCCTCGATAACCCGGAAGCCGTACTCGTTTGCGAGATCATAAATCTCCTCCTGCGCAGTCGGCTGGCCGGAGAAGTGTACCGGAATAACAATCTTGGGAACGCGTCCGGCGGACTTCGCGGTAGCCAGCTTTTCCCGGAGCTGCGCGACGCTGATGTTCCAGGTGCAGGGGTCTATATCCACGAAGTCCACTTCAGCGCCACAGTAAAGAGCGCAGTTCGCCGAGGCTACGAAAGTGTTCGGCGCTGTCCATAGCACATCGCCCGGGCCGAGGCCAAGCGCCATGCAGGCGATGTGAAGGGCCGAGGTCGCGCTATTCACTGCTACCGCATGACGCGCGTTCACCCAACCGGCCACAGCGGTCTCGAAGCTGGTAACCGCAGGACCCTGAGTCAGAAAATCGGATCGCAGCACCGCGACGACGGCGTCTATGTCCTCCTGGCTGATGTCCTGCCGGCCGTATGGAATCACTACGCGCCCGCGACTTGGTTAAACGCCACGATCTGCGGTACGTCGAGAAAGTTGGAGTTGCGACCCGAGTGGAACTCGAAGCCCTGCTCCACATCCACACCCTTTTCCCCGCACTTGTTCACAGCGAAGTCGCTGGCGCGAGAGAACTGAATGGTCGGCCTGATGACGAAGTGGTCCTCGAACTCGAGTGTGAGGTGGGAATCGTCGGCAGGACACATGACTTCGTGCAGTTTCTCGCCGGGCCGGATCCCTATCACCTTCTGTGGAAGATCGGGCGCCATTGCCTTCGCGAGGTCGGTGACGCGCACGGACGGAATCTTGGGGACAAATATCTCCCCGCCATGCATGCGCTCGAAATCGCGAAGAACAAAATCCACCCCTTGCTGAAGCGTGATCCAGAAACGCGTCATGCGTGGATCGGTGATCGGGAGAAAAGTCGTGCCCTCCGCGATCAGCTTGCGGAAAAAAGGGACTACGGAGCCGCGCGAGCCCACGACGTTGCCGTATCGGACAACAGAGAATAGCGTACGATGTCCGCCGGCGATATTGTTTGCGGCGACGAAGAGCTTGTCCGACGCGAGCTTGGTCGCGCCGTAGAGATTGATGGGGTTTGCGGCCTTGTCCGTTGACAAGGCAATGACCTTCTCGACGTTGTTGGCGAGCGCGGCCCTGATGACATTCTCGGCGCCGTGGATGTTCGTCTTGATGCACTCCATGGGATTGTACTCCGCCGCCGGCACGTGCTTGAGAGCGGCCGCGTGGATCACGAAGTCAACGCCGCTCATCGCCTGCGCAAGACGATCGTGATCGCGTACGTCTCCAATGAAGTAACGCATACACTCAGCGTTGTACGTCTGCTCCATCTCATACTGCTTCAGCTCGTCCCTCGAAAAAACGATGAGCTTCTTCGGCTTGTATCGTTCGAGAATGGTGCTGACATATCGCTTTCCGAATGACCCGGTCCCGCCGGTAATCAGGATGCTCTTGTTATTGAACACTCTTAAGCCTTGCAGTGGTTTGTTTTTCAGGGCTCCGGTCCGCGGAAGGAACCGCGCCGGCGGCGATGACGTTCGCCAGCACCTCGGCGGTGCTGCCCGCTTCGACGATCCGCCCCCCCTCGATCCGAAAAAGGCGGTCGCACTGCTCAACCGTGCTCAACCGATGTGCAACGATGATGACGGTTTTGTCGTCCTCGAGCATGCGCACTGTTTCCATCACTTCGTGCTCGGTCGCCGTATCGAGAGAGCTTGTCGCTTCATCCAGAACGAGCACCGCCGGATTGTGATAGAGCGCGCGGGCAATTCCAATGCGCTGGCGTTGCCCTCCGGAGAGACGCACTCCACGTTCTCCCACGCGGGTTTCGACTCCGTTCGGGAGCGAGCCGATGAACTGATCGAGCTGCGCGAGAGAAAGCGCGGCGCGCACCGCTTCGTCGTCTATCTCCTTCTCGCGAACTCCGAAGGCCACGTTGCGACGAAGCGAGTCGTCGGTGAGGAAGATCGACTGGGGCACGTACCCGATCCGGTCCTGCCATCCTCGTGGATTGCTCTGAATGTCAATTCCATCCACGCTGACGACGCCACTCTCGGGAACGAGCAGCCCAAGGATGACATCCACAAGCGTGCTCTTACCCGACCCTGTGGAACCGACGAATCCAACCGTCGCGCCTCGCGGGATGCGGAGGTTGATGTCCTTCAACACCAGACGGTCGCTGGCAGGGTAGCGAAAGCACACCTCCCGCAGAGACAGCTCCTCGTTGAACGGAAGCGGGGTGCCGCGGACGGGAAGAGGATGAGCGCCGAGAATTGAGAGATCAGTATAGAGCGCTCCGACGGCCGGCATTCCATAACGCGCGTTTTGGACCGCGCCCATCAGCCGGTTCGCTGATGGGAGAAGCCGGAATGCGCCTACGGCAAACAGTCCCAGGGTGGGCAGGAGCGCGTCGAGCGATCTTCCCCGCCAGATAAGAACCAGAATAAGTGCTGCCAGGCCCGCGACTGACAGGAACTCCAGCCACAGTCTCGGAAGCTGACCGAGAGTTCCCTGCCTCTCGATCACGCGCGCGCGGCCAAGGTTGTGGAGCTCGAAGGTCGAAAGGAAATCTTCTTCTCGTCCGAGCAGCTTGACGTCTTTCGCTCCGCCTAGTCCCTGCTGAAGATGCTGAAGTCGTTCACCTTCGTGGACTTGCCGGGCGACTCCCCACTTCGCGATGCGGGCCTGGGTGACCCGATTAAATCCCCAGCTACTGAGCCCTAAAGTCCCCATAACGAACAGCGTCCCGAGCGGCTCGATGGAGACGAGCAGCGCCGTAACCCCGAGGACAACGAGAATCTCGGTTAGAAAAGTCAGGCCGGCGACCATAACCGTCCCCGCGAATAGATCAGTCTCCGTGAGCGCGTTCCTGATCAGCTGGGCGGAATTGCGCTGGAGATGAAAAACGTAGGGCTGATGGAGGTACCCCGAAAAAAGCCGCTGGGAAAGCTCGGACTGAACCCGATTCACGAAGCGCATCTGCCGCCACGCGAGAAACCCGAGAAAAGTCGACTTCACCGCGTACACTGCGGTGAGCGTCAGCATTCCAATGACGACGAGCCGGACCTGGCTCGGATTTCCGAGTCGGCGCAGGATTGGCTCGAGCGCCGGGTATTTCGCCGCGAGATTCTTCTGCGTCAGAGCGCCGAGGGCGGGGATTACGAGACTTATGCCGGCAGTCTCGAGAACCATCCCTATTAACGAGAGACCGGCCAGGCCCATCAAGCCTCTCCGCTGCCGGGGGTTGAGAATCGCCCAAAATTTTGTCGAGACAGACGGCGAAGCGGATGTTGCCGCGTCCGCGTGCCCCAGGCTTCCCGCTTCGGGATTAGTCAAGAAAAGAATCGCCCATTGACCGGAGCCAGTCCGCGCCGACACGCGCGTCCGGATGCACGTAGTCGTGAAAGCCCGCGAAGCCGGGCATGGCGCTGAAAACATCCCAGTACCGGCGCTGCCGTGCGACGCCTTCCGGCGAATCCTTCCAACTTCTGGCAACCCGCTCTTCCAGCTCGAGGACGGCCGCGGTTATCTCCGCAGGGGAAAGATCCTGGATTTCTATTCCGGCCGCCGCGTAATCCCCAGCTTCACCGTATCCGTGAATGCCATGCTCGCGGAGGGAAAGTGGCTTGCCGCTGTTCTTCCACCGTAAATGCTTGGGTACCCAAACGTGATTGATCTGGGTTGCAGCGAATATCAGTGGAAGCGCATTGACAAAGACAACCGGCACCCCATAGACCCAGGGCAGAATGTCGATTCCCGAGCCGCTTGAAATAAAGAACCGGCAGTTGAGAGAAAGCCAAATGTCGAGCAGGTCATCCTTATCATCCATAAAGGGATAGTCAATAACGCGAGGGTGCTGCACAGAGAGTGGCTGATTGACTAGTTGCCCCATTCTGATGACCCAGTAACCTCGGCGGATGAGCGCTTCAACTGCCTCGGCATACGTATTAATGTCCGAATCGCGGTAATCGTGATAGGCCCAGCGCCCCGGTTCCGAGGACGCGTGAAGAGGATGACGCGCAAGGTAGGCAGAATCGCGCACCTGAAGACAGACGAACGGTTCCCCCTCCTTCCAACTCCTCCGACGCAGCCACGCTCTTGCGCGGTGCTCCTCATCCGGCGTGAAGGTAAAACGCTCGGTCGACAACCGAAGAGCCGTGTATTCGAGGCGGCTACCGGACATTGTGGGTGAAGAGAGATGGTGAATCGCACCACCGGGCAGCCGCCGATTGAGCGCGACGAGGTAGCGAACCCATCCTTTCACGAAGAGGCGCCGACGGGTCATTCTGGCCCACTGCTCATTGGCGGGCGGGGAGGGCATCCAGAAGATGTCCACTATTCTCGGGCGCTTTTGCCTAAGAGACTTTCTGGCTAGAAAGAGTGACGTGTCGCCGACGAAGTGTCCGATGCGTGACGACTCGATCATTCCCGCGCGGACAAGCACCAGAGGCCTGAGAAGACGCAAGAGAAGCACCGCCGGAAGCGCCCAAACGGCATGAAGGGCAATCCCCGCCGCACGACGAAGCCCTTCGGCCCTTACGTCACCTCTCAAGCTGAAAGCCGGAGAGATTGATGCCTAGCCGCGGGTGGATTTCCCGATCGTGGATGAGCAAATCTCGCGAGAAGAATCCACCGGTGGGAAACAGGAAATCATTTGGGCGAGCTTCGGAGTTCAGCGCCTCGTCTACTATGCGACTCCTTTCAACATTTGCCGGATGGAAGGGAACGACACCGTTCACAGTCGTCCCTGAAACAGGCGCGATCGGAAACGCGCCGGGGTAAAGCTCAAATTCCACTTTCCCCGCAAGCGCACGATTTGCCTCGGTGATTGCCGCAAGCGCCGCTTCGATACCTGCCCCAACAAGGGATTCGAGCTCAGCGTGATCCCATTCGTCAATCGCGCCGGCAATCTTCAATTTGTCGACGAATCCGACGCAAATGGTGATTCTTAGGGTTCCCCTAGTGCGGGGGAGCAAAGCCTTTACGACTTTCTGGTAGGTCGCTACGAGAAAGTCAAAGTGGACGTGGCGGATTGACAGCCCGGGGAATGTGACAAAGGCTTCGAACGGGTACTGTCTCTCATCAAAAAGCAGGGAATCAGCGGTGCTGCAACCGCAATATACCCGTCCCTCCCGCACGTCCTGTGACACCGCTTTACGACATTGGAGCGTTTCGCCGGCCATCGTTACCACGGTCGTACCACTGAAGTGGGCCGCCGGACTGAGGGAAGCGCAATTCGCTCCCATTGGCTGGATGGTGCGGCGGATGTAAGCAGCAAATTCTTCCGAGACTGAATGCACACCGTTCTCGAGCCCGCGAAGCCCTTCGGTTGCACCCGCCGCAAAAGTGGGAGACTCAGGCTTGAGGTAGCAGAGCTGCAGGAAGAGATTCTTTCTTGACGCACGATCGCGCTTTTGGACAAACTCGACCATGCGCTCGAAGAGTTCCCGCGCGTGAAATCTTCCGTCGGCGAGGTTTCCCTCCAACCTGCGGCTGAATTCGTTGCCCGCGTTCGCCCCAACTATCCGCGTCACGATCAGGTCCGTGAACGCGGCTGCGAAATCCGAATCGTTCGCGATTGGTGGAATCGTCTTGAGGTCCGACAACCGTTGTGCCGCCCGAATTATTTCCCGGTGATCGTCAAGGCACTCAACGATCGCGGTCGCCGGCGCCGACACTTGATTCAGTGATCTGACTCCTGCTTTTCGATCAGATGGTTGCCGATGACCAAGGCATCAATTCCGCAACCTGCGAACGTCGAGATAGCCTCGAGCGGCCTCTCCACAATCGGCTGGCCCATAATATTGAAGCTCGTGTTAAGCACAACGGGCCGCCCGGTGCGCTCGGCGAATTTCGCGATGAGAGCGTGATACAACGGATCAACGTCCGCGCTGACGGTTTGCACACGCGCGGTGTTATTGACATGCGTCGTGGCCGGTACGCGCGCGCCCCATCCGTCCAGCACGTCGCACGCGATTGTCATATACGGTGACGACTCCTTCAGATCATATATCTCCGGATACCGCTCATCAAGCACGGAGGGAGCGAAGGGACGAAACTCTTCCCTGAATTTCACACGGCGGTTGATCTCGTCTTTCATGTTCGGTTTTCCGGGATCCGCCAGGATGGACCTGTGCCCGAGTGCTCGCGGTCCGAACTCGGAGCGCCCTTGATACCAGGCCACGATTTTCCCCTGTGCGAGAAGCGCAGCCGCAGCGTCGGACGGATCGTCAACCATCGTGGCGACTGCGCCAGAGAGCGCGATGGCCTTTTCGATCTCATCTTCCGGGCGCGTCGGTCCGTAAAACACGTGCGGAATAGGCTGTATCGTTTCCCCGTTACGAGCGGCCGCGTATAGCGCGCACCCGAGCGCCAGGCCGCGATCCGAAGAGGCGGGCTGCACGAAAAAGTGGTCGACGAAATCGAGCTTGGCTACGAGCCGATTCGCGCTGCAGTTGAGCGCGACTCCCCCGGCCAGACAGAGCGACCGCTTGCCGGTGCGTTCGTGAAGATGCTTGACCAGCGACACGGCACACGCTTCGAGAACCGCCTGCGTTGACGCGGCTATGTTCTTGTAATGTTGCGATACCGGCTCGCCCTTGCGCCGCGGTGGCCCGAGTCGTTCGACGAGCTTCGGGCTGTAGTATGGCTCGTAGGCAGTCGCCCGTCTGCGGCTGCGGAAATACGAGGCGTCTGATGCAAAGCCCGATTCAGTCGGTCGGCAGAAGAACGAGAGATCTATCTCCGGCTTTCCGTAGGGAGCTAGTCCCATCACCTTGTATTCGTCTTCGCCCGGCTTGAAGCCGAGGAACGAAGTCATGGTCGCATAGAATACGCCGAGAGAATTCTCGCCTGGAATGGTTTCTATTACCCCCATTCCCTCCTTCCGGCTTGCGGTCCCCATACTACCGCTGATTCCATCGCCGTACGCATCATATGAAAGGCACATCGCCTCGGGATAGCCGGAGTGGTAGAACGCCGCCGCGAGGTGCGCGGTTTGGTGATTCATCTTTTCGATTTTTGGCGCGTAGCCGAAATGATGCGTCAGCCATTCGGACGTGCGCTGCTCGATGTCGTCGTACGTCTCTCCTGGAAGCATCACGAGATCAACGTCCCGAATGGTGATTCCGCCCTCCTTGAGGCAGGCACTGATGCTTTCGATCGGCAACATCCCTGTCGCCGTCTTTACGCGCATCAAGCGTTCTTCCTCTACACAACACACAAGACGTCCGTCCATAATCAAAGCCGCGGCTGCATCGTGCTGGTTGACCGTGACGCCGCCGTGTATTCCAAGAAGATTCATCTTTGGTAGCAATATGAGATTGGTTGAGCCCTAGGATATCGACCAGCTTGGGCAGACTGCATGAGGGGGAAATAAATTCCGTTTCGTGGCGTCACGGCTCCAACGTCGCAATGGCAAGAACCGGGCAGACTAATTCAGAGAAAAATTCGTTTGTCTTTCACTCAAACATTAACCAGGCTGATATACTGTTGGCCACGACCGAAGAGGCCGCGGAACGAGCCCATGTCAACATTTGTCAAATTCCTTGTACCGTCGTGCAGCGCACTAACGCCGGTGCAAAAATCCGATAGGGAAGCGGCGGTCTGCGGAAGGGCGCCTTCAACGAGCTGCGCGACATTCCTGATGATTCCGAGGAACTCTTCGAGGTCGGCGAGGTCCTTTCCGGTGTGAACTTTTCGGCTCACAGTCCAAGCTTGCTGGCAAAGCGTCTCCAGTTGTGTCCCGCTGATCTGATGTACCATCGGACAATCCCGCGGCGAATTCCTGTAGTCCAGCAGTAACGGAACCAACTCGTGATACTGCTGCGTGGCCAATTCGTTGAACCCGTAGTCGCGAAGCCCATGAATAGACTTGTACCAGCGCATATCCTGAAAGAAACGCGGCGACGAGCCGTGAAATGCAAAATTCGAGTCGAGTGCGGCTATGGCATCGGCGATCGAGAACCACCAACGCTCGCCCCAATCATACATCACGGTGTCGAGGACCCAGTCCTTCGGATACCGGCTCATGCCCGGCAGCATCTGGAGATCAGGGTCAAAGAAGTCGATTGCAAGGTCGACCTGCTCCCAGAAGTCGTCTGCTTGGCGGGTGAAAAAAGGCATTATCGCGTGACGACAAATGTCACCGAGCCCCGACGCCGCTCCTGCAGTTGTCGTGATGACAACCCCGCCCGGCTTGCATAAACCCGCGATTTTGCGGAGAAATGCTGAAGGATCCAGCTGGCCGGGAACAAGGCCCTCGCAGATGACCAAGTCGAACCGCTCATCGGTTTCGAAATCATCGGCAAGCGAGTGGACCACCTCGACGGAGTCACCGTGAATTCGGCGGTCCGCGACACGCGCCTTTACTTCCTTGACGCTTTCGCTGTTACCGTCCACCAGAACGTAGCGCGCGGGCAAAAGAGAGGATGTGTGCATCGCGTTGTCGCCCGTACCCGGCCCAAACTCAATCACCGATCGGCCGGCAACCCATCCTGGAATCACGCTCAACTGATGGTATAAGGCATTGCGCCGTTGCAGATGCTTTTTGAAATCGGTTGTGTCCTGATGCACAGGAATGATCTTTTTTGACTCGTAAAAGTCGACGAACGGGTGCTTTTTCATTAATAGGACTCGTGTTGGTAGTAAACTGGCTGGTAAGTCAACGCTGGAACTGGCTCAACAAGGACTGATCGTCATATTGGTGAAACTCGATCTTGATTCCGTTGGGATCCGTGATCCACGTCTGCAGCGTTCGGTCAGTCCGCCCCCGCTCGATTACAGGCGTGAACCCGAACGATTGGAGTTCCGCCCGCACAGCCTCGATGTCGTCAACGGCGAGGCAGACGTGACGGAAAAGGGATCCCTGCTCCGGGGTCGCTGAAGTCTGAAAGAACTCCACGAACGTGGCGTGCCCGATCGCAGCATAAAAGCCATACACTTCGTTCGCCGCGTTCCGAAACTCATGCACCACTGAGCACTTGAGTACGCTCTCGTAAAAGCGTCGCGTTTCCGCCAGGTCGCAGGTGCTGAAGCAAA
>JACDDZ010000335.1 GCA_013816695.1 Gemmatimonadaceae bacterium | reverse complement strand
TATCGGCAAGATGCCCCGTCAAGGGCGGCGAAATGGGAGCCATCCGCCGCAACCAGCGTGAGATCGTCACCAGTACCGGACCGTATGCCAAGGCAGAACTGGATATCAATCGGCACACGCTTTTAACACTGGCCGCACGGGAAGATGTGGTGAGCTTTCGCGTCGTTGACCGGATGCCGGTGGCAATCGCCCTGAATCAATCAGGCAAGAGGAAAATGCGCGCGTTCAGTCCGATGATCGGGATCGTGCATCGTCTTGGCGATTTGGCCTCTATTTACACAAGCGCATCTTCTGCGTTTGAGACCCCAACAGCTACAGAGCTTGCCAACAAGCCCGACGGAAGCACAGGGCTGAACCCGACTATACTTCCGCAGATTTCCCGCACGCTCGAGGTGGGCATCAAGGGGTTCCTTAGCTCGGGGATCGGCTATGATGCTGCAACTTTCTTCACTCGGGTAAGCGAAGAGTTGATCCCCTTTGAAATTCCCGGCGGGGCGGGACGGCGTTTTTTTCGGAATGCCGGGCGCACGCGGCGAAATGGACTCGAGCTGGCCATTTTACGCAGCACCGGGCAAATGGACGTGGGCGTAACGCACACACACTCACTCTTTGCGTTCGAGGATTACGCGTTGTCTTCCCAGATCTATACGGGCAAGCGAATTCCCGGACTTCCCATATCGCGCACCGAAGCGGCGTTCACCTATAAACGGCACGACCTATTCTCGACAACTGAAGCAATCTTCTCTTCGTCGGCTTTTGTTGACGACGCGAACACCGGTCGCGCAGCCGGATACGAGCTGTTGAATTGGCGAGCCGGTGGACATTTCGGAATGGCCCGCTTCTCGGTTTCCCCCACAATCGGAATACAGAATGTTTTCGGGCGATTGTACAGCAGTTCGATCAACGTCAACGCCGCCGGAGGAAAGTATTTTGAGCCCGCGGCTGGCAGGGTTGTATACGGCCTCATTCAGCTTGAGGCGCGACGCTGACTCGCCGGAGCGCAGTGTCCTTCGGCGCCTGCGGCCCACGTCGTGCAGCAACCGGGCCGTCGGCGAACGCCGGAAGCACCACTCGCACTGCCTCACTCGGGAGAAGAAAATGAAAGTTGGTAAAGCCCTCATCGCCGGTATCGTCGGCGGCGCGGCGATGACAACACTCGCATGGCTTGCGCGCCAAATGGGAATCGACATTAACGCCGAAATGATGCTTGGAACGATGGTGAGCCCGCCGGGCACCGGGGCCTGGCTCATCGGATTCGCTATGCACATGATGCTCTCGGTGGTGATCGCCCTCATTTATGCATGGGGCTTCGAGCGCGTGACACATCGCGCAGGCGCTGTCGTGGGCCTCGGGTTCGCCGTCATCCACGTCATCATCGCGGGCATCGTCATGGGAATGATCCCGGCGATTCACCCGATGATCCCTGAGCAGATGCCCGCGCCAGGAGCGTTCCTGGCGAACATGGGCACCACCTTCGTTGCGGTCTTCGTGCTCGAACACCTGGTGTATGGCACCATCGTCGGCGCCCTGTATGGACCTGTCGTGTCGGAGCGCCCGCTGAGGACTGAAACGGCATAGAAGTGCGCGAAGCGAGGCGGTAACTTGCCGCCTCGTTCGTCGCTTTTCTTGCTGACGCCAGCGTCAGCTTAAGGTGTTGCCGGAATCTGAGCGCCGACGCCCCAGCACCAGCTGATCTTCGTCACGAAAAGCGAGCAGCACCAACACTCCCGCAAAAATGATCAGCGATGAAAAAAAGAGCGCGTTCGTACGTCCGAGGTACCAGCCCCACGGGTCGAGCACCGATCGCCAAACCCCAAGGAGAGTAACTCCAGTGACGGCGGCAAGTGCGACGTACACATAACGGCGCGCAAGCCCAAGAATCACGAGAAGTCCAAGGACAAGCTGCGCAATGCCGAGCACCGGCATCAGCGCCCGGGCTCCGAAGAGCCCGAAGTAGAATCCTTTCGCGACAGCCATGCCGTGCGACGGATTGGCAAGTTTGTCGACGCCCCAAACCAGCATGAGGAGTCCCAGCGAGAGCCGGAGGAAGAGCAGCGTGTAGACTTTGGCGTTTGACATTTGTTGCCCTGTCACGGTGACAATCACTCGAGTCGGCGCAACTCCGCCACGGCCAGTAAGACTAGCGCTAACCACAAGTCTCCATCCGGCGAAGTTGAGGACTGCATGAATAATACTTCGCCCTGCGGGAAAGTTCCTTTCCGCCCAGCTCTGCGGATCTCACTGGACGAGCCACCCTCACCGCACGATCCGAAGGTAAGGGATCAGACTTCGCGCGCCTTCTCGAGCGATCGGACAGCCAGGTATTCAACCTGATCCAGGAACCGGTTTGTCGTTGCAACCGCGTCGGCGGCCTGGAGCGGACCATTGACCGGTACGCAAGCCCTCACGACCCGCTCGAGCTCTTCGCGAATGATCATCATCTCGCGTCGCAGCGCCGACTCCGTCCAGCCGAGGCGGGCGCGCTGTGCGCCATGCCGTTCGGCGACGAGCCGCTGAATCTCCATCGCATCGGCAAGGAGCAGGG
>JACDDZ010000334.1 GCA_013816695.1 Gemmatimonadaceae bacterium | reverse complement strand
GACGAGCTGGACAACTTTGCGGCCCCACGTCTTCTAACCGCTTAAAACTGTAATGACAAAACTCCTGCTGATTGAAGACAACGAAATGAACCGCGACATGTTATCGCGGCGGCTCGAACGGCGGGGATTCGAGATTCTGCTGGCTGTCGACGGACAAAGTGGAGTGGAAATGGCTCAGTTGGAGAACCCCGACCTGATCCTGATGGATATGAGCCTTCCAATTCTCGACGGATGGGAAGCGACTCGCTGCTTGAAAGCGGGTGCCGAGACGAAGCATATTCCAGTGATTGCGCTCACTGCCCACGCAATGTCGAGCGACAGGGAGAAGGCGCTGGAAGCTGGCTGCGACGACTATGACACAAAACCAATTGAACTGACCCGCCTGCTCGGCAAGATAGATGCACTGCTCGTGCGGTCCGAGGTGCCTCCTCTGGAACCCGTAACCCCAACTCATGAGTGATCTGCCCCCGCACATCGTCGAAAAAGTCCGGCACATCCTGCCACCGGACCTTATTCACGACCTCCGAACACCTCTCGGACATGTGCTTGGTTACGCAGAACTGTTGCGCGAATTACTTGATGACGCCGACCAGCCGCAGCTGATCCTGTACACGGAAAGGATCCACATTGCTGCCGAACAACTGCTCGCCATGCTCAACGAGAACTTCCTGGCCAGCCGCGGGCCCGAGTCCGACGCCTTATCCCGCGCTAAGACCCCCGACGACCGGACTTCGACGAAGTAGCCTGCGGCTTACCCACCTGGACACGCGGCTGCTTTGGTGCAGACCCCGTCGCCTTATTATCCGCCGGCGCTGAGCCGCTCGGCTTCTTGCGCGAAAAATCGGGAATAGAGCGATTGCCTTTCTTTTTCATACTTGCTCCTGTGAGAAACTGTTAGGAAATAGCTACCAATCGGTGGAGCGGTAGTCCTTGAGGAATTTCCCCCAGACATGCTCACCGGTATTGAATCCGGCGATTATGGGATCGACGATTCGCGCTGCGCCGTCAACGATATCGAGCGGGGGATGAAAACGATGCTCGGCAACCTTGCGCTGCGCAATCTCTACCGGATCTTCATCTGTCACCCAACCTGTGTCGACACTGTTCATGTGAATGCCGCTGGCAACATAGTCCGCCGCTGATGTGCGCGTCATCATGTTGAGCGCTGCCTTTGCCATGTTTGTGTGGGGATGGCGGGTTGTCTTCATCGGGCGATAGAACTGTCCCTCGACTGCAGAAACATTCACGATGTGCTTGTCTCGTTCCGGTGTCGTCACCATCAACGGCTTGAGCCGGGCGTTCACTATGAACGGCGCAATCGCGTTTACAAGATGAACCTCGAGGAGCTCCACAGAAGCAACCTCATCCATCAGCAGCCGCCACGAGTTTCGACCGCGCAGGTCGATCTGCTGCAGGTCCTGGTCAAGCTGTCCCTCGGGAAACAGCTCCGCAACCATGACGCCTGCAGTAAGGGACACTGGGCCCAGCGAAGCTGCAAGCTTTCGCTCACCGCCAATGATTTCATAGGCGTGTGGACCTTCGTACGATCCGAGCAGCTTGCGAGTGTCATCGGGAAGTGACGTGAGTGCTGCTGTCTCGACTTCACGCATGTGTTCGTAGAACTCGGCAGGACGACGAACCGTCTGACACGCGTTGTTGATTATGAAATCCAGTCGTTCCCGCGTTTCCAGGAGTTCCGTACAAAACGATTCCACACTTGGCGTGTGTCTCAGGTCCAAGCCAAATATCTCAAGCCGGTCATGCCAGTCGGCGAAATCCGGCTCTCGCGCGTATCGTGCGGCCGAGTCACGGGGGAAACGGGTGGTAACGATGAGATGGGCACCTGCACGAAGCAGCTTGATTCCCGCCTGATAGCCAATCTTCACGCGGCCGCCAGTAAGGAGTGCGACCCGTCCGGTCAGGTCGGTCGTTTCGGTGCGTTTTGAAAAATTGAAATCCCCACACTCGGGACAGAGCCTGTCGTAGAAGTGGTGGATCGTGGTGTAATCGCGTTTGCATGTGTAGCAATTCCGTTCCTCCTCGGTCTCGCCGACACGTTCCTGCTCCAGCATTTTCTCGGGAGCGGGTGGAAATACATTGGGTGACGTGAAAACCGGCTGGCGGCGCAGCTTGCGAATGCCGGTTGACGCGAGAATGTCCTCTTCGCGCTTCACCTTTTCTTCCCTTCGCTGGCGCTTGCCGACCTTTAGAAGTCTGCGCCTGTCAATTGCATCAGGCCGCGATACGCGTCCGGCCGCCTGGAGAAATCTGTTCCGTTCTGCTTCTGACACCTGAACGAGGAGAGATCGGTCGACGACGATTTCCTCCAGCAGCTCGGAAGCGGCCTGAAAACGATCCAAGAGCGAGTTTGTCTTTCCTTTGTCCATATACACAATTTAGCGGACTATCTTCCCTTCATCATGAAGCTTTGGCTCGACGCGGATGCAGCGCCACAGGGCGTAAAGGAAGTTTGCTACAGGGCTGCCGAGCGCTTGAAACTCGAGACTGTGCTGGTCGCGAATCAGCGACTCCCCATGCCTGTGGGAA
>JACDDZ010000333.1 GCA_013816695.1 Gemmatimonadaceae bacterium | reverse complement strand
GTGTTAGGGGAGTTACGGGTATGCGCTTCTCGATGTTGGCATATCCAAATCCGCGCGCTAGCAGCACAGTAGTATCGCGCAGCACTACAACTGCGAGACCGGGGATGTGGGCGGCGTAGCGGAGCGAATCCACGTCACCAGCGAATAGGTCGCCATTCGTTTCGCCAGTTGTGCGCAGATGCGCACATCCGGAAAGGAGTACCGCGACCGTAATTATCCTGATTCGCATTAGCGAATACTACCTCTCGCCGCCCCTGTGCCCGCGGCTCTCCCAGTCGCCCACGACCAGAGAAAATTGTAACCTCCAACAGGTCCAAATGCGTCCAGGACTTCTCCACAGATGAATAGCCCTGGATGCTTCCTGCTTTCCATCGTAACGGGATCGATCTCCGCGAGACTCACACCGCCGCCGGTAACTTCCGCTTTCTTGTAGCCCTCATCGCCGGACCATGGAAGCTCGCCGGCCGCGAGCGTCTCGATCAGACGCAGGCGCTCATCGCGTCGAAGTTCAGCGAGTAATCCCATCGGCCTCACTTTGGCGAGACTTATCAGAAGTGCCGCGAGGCGATCCGGCATATGCGCGCGCACCGTACCAAGCACGGTTCGACTTCCCTGTGGCTGAAGTGCGGCCTCCCATTGCTGTCTATCCATCGGCGTCCACTGCACACTAAGCCGAGCCGACCCGTCGGATTCTTCGCGCGACCGAACAACGACATGCGAAACGTCCAGCACCGCCGGCCCGCTGTACCCTCGATGGGTGAATAGAAATCCGCCTGTCGCTTTCATGCTGCGTTTATTGAGGCTGTCATTCGCCGATATAGTAACGCGAAGCGACACTCCGCTCAGCTCGGTGAAAAGCGAGTCGGACGCGGTGACTGGAGTGAGAGCGGCGTATGTGCGATTGACTGCGTGACCCAGGCGCCGCAACTCACTCAAACCAAGGCCTTCACTTCCAGTATTGGGAACGGACAGTCCGCCGGTCGCGACAATGACCGCATCGCATTCGATTGAGTCACCGTTGGACACCGCGATTCTCCACCCCGCGACGATAGGCTCGAATCCGGTGACAAGGGTGCCGGTACGCACCTGAGCGCCGCTACGCCTGGCGGCTGCAAGCAAGCCGTCCCTGACGTCCCGCGCCTTGTTTGAACGTGGAAAGAGTTTGAGAGACTCCGGTTCCTCTGCGAGCGGGATTCCGAGATCATCCTCGAAGAATGCTCGCTGCTCCCGCAGAGGCCAGGAGCGCACGATCTTTCGCAACGAGTTAGGCGACGAATCAGTCACAAATCTCGATTCGTCGACTTCCATCGGAAGAACATTGCAGCGTCCACCACCGCTGATCAGGATTTTTCTCCCGCCGTCCGGCGTACGCTCCAATAGTGTTGTATCTGCACCGCCGCGAGCTGCAAAGATTGCGGCCATCGATCCGGCCGCTCCAGCGCCGATTACAATGACACGCCGCGGCGGTCGGTCAGGAGGTTCGGTCATTTCCGCGAAAGCTAACGGTCGCCGAGTTCCTGAAAAACGCTAGAATTCCGGAAGGAGGTAGCAATGAAAGTTGAAATCATGGATTTCCCGGCTATTCGCGTAGCGGCCCTCAGGCACTTGGGGGCCTACGATCAAATAGGAACCGCATTTGGTCGGCTGGGCGCCATCGCGGATCAGGCGGGTCTGCTCATTGATCCTTCCGTGCAGATGTTGGCAATTTATCACGACGATCCGTCGACAACCGACGTGAACGCATTGAGGTCCGATGCAGCTTTGACAGTGTCAGCTGCTGGAATCCCCGGGGAGCTTACGGAGCAGACGGTTCCCGGCGGGAGATACGCCTGCGCCGTCTATCGCGGCCCGTATACCGGATTGCCAGCCGCATGGGCACAATTGATGAGCGAGGACATTCCTGCCACCGGCGAAAGGTTTGCCGATGGGCCAAGCATCGAAGTGTATCTGAACAATCCCATGACTACGGAAAAGCCGGATCTCCTAACCGAGATTCGGATTCCCTTACGCATCTGATTCTGCATTCCACGCGTCGGTGACTTCGCGCCCGCGCGCGTAATCGTCGACTACCAGTATCAGCTGGTTATTGTGATCGCTGTACAACGCTTCGATGTTCACTCCGGCTTCTGACATCCGCCGCGTCAGCTTGCCAAGCTGCCCAGGCACATCCTGTTTCAGGCGCTGTACAAGAACTTCGTTTTCGCGAACGACAACGATTCCCGCGGACTCGAGTGCTGCGCGTGCAGCGGTTGCATCCTCAAACAGGAAGTGAGCTATACCCTCATCCCTACCAAGCCACGCACCTCCGCCCTCGACGCTCACACCCGCTGTGCCCAGAACTTCTCCCATTCGAGCGAGCTCTCCCGGGCGATTGCGAAGGAGGATTGCAAGATCCTTCATCGGGTCAGGCGCTCACTGGCTCACAGACCACGTCTGTCCTCACCGAATTCGCTATGAAACATTCGTCATGTGCTTCGTGATGCATTGCCTGGAACTCTTCGGAAGTTGGTCGCTTGTCACCGCCAAAGGTCACGTGTGGCCGCAGTAACAC
>JACDDZ010000032.1 GCA_013816695.1 Gemmatimonadaceae bacterium | reverse complement strand
GCTTTCAGTCGCTGGTTGGCGGCAACATCTCGATCTTTACCGAACTCGCCGAGCGAACCCGCAAGCAGGCTTTCGACACAATGTTGGTTCAGGCGCATATGGCGGGTGCCGACGCAGTGATCGGCATACGCTATGACGCGAACGAATTGATGAAAGGCGTGACGGAGGTACTGTGTTACGGGACCGCCGTTCGCGTGGAAGTGCTGGAAGGCTGAGTAAGGTTCTATTTCCTCCGTCAATAAAATCATGACAGCTCTGGTTATCCTCGCTGCCGCACTGCTCTCCGGCACACCTTCGCTCGGTCAACACGCACACACTTCAGTTAACACCGCCTCCGACTCCATCGCGGAAGCGTCGAAAGTCAGCCGAGCATGGTGGCGTGCTCTAGCGGTCGGTGACACCGCGTACCTCGCATACCATACTGCTCCGGTTTTCTCCATTACGCTGAGCGCAGGTCACACCCTGGACCGTGCGGCCACGCTGAAAAATGCCGCAACCCACATTGGAGGCCCGCCAATCGGATTGGAGTGGCCCGAGGAATCAGTCAGGTTTCTGACGCCAAGTGTCGCCGCGGTTACGCAGACGCACAAAGAAATCCTCGGGCGGAATTCGCGGAACTATCGCTACTTTGCCGTACTCCACAAATCAAAAGGAGTCTGGCGTGTGACGGCTGCGCAGTCCACGCGAATAATGACGCCTCCTGTGCCGCTTCCCGCTTCCCAGGTTGGCGCATTGAACGAGTACGCAGGCGTCTATCTGACCCGAGGAGGTGAACTCCGCATCGAAGTGCAGGATTCTGCGCTTTCCATGACCGATCCGGGAGGCGTGGTCACGCGGCTCGTTCCGGTCGGGCCCGACATATTTGAGATCGAAGAGCTTCATTTTGTCGGAACGGTTCGATTTGCGTTTATCCGAAATAAAAAAGGCGAACTGGTCGGCGTCAGCCGGCTGTCGGACGCTGTGACAACTTTTCCGCGCAAATCAATGGTGCCAAATTTGAACCATTAGCGTCAGCTTCCAGTCGTAGCCGCTGGACGGCAGAATCCACTTCACCATGGAGAAAGACATGACCCAGCCGGCAAAGAACACGATTTGTATCTGGTACGATCGCGATGCGGAAGAAGCAGCGCAATTTTACGCTGCGACTTTTCCCGATTCACACGTCGGAGCAGTGCACACCGCGCCCGGTGACTTTCCGTCGGGAAAAAAGGGCGATGTATTGACGGTCGAGTTCACCGTGCTCGGCATTCCCTGTATCGGGCTCAATGGCGGTCCCGAGTTCAAACAGAGCGAAGCTTTTTCCTTTGCTGTTGCAACTGCCGAACTCACAATCCGACGCCTTCAGTCGCCAAGACCCGCAGTGACTAAGAAAGGAACCGATTCATGTTGGCTGTCCGGGCTCTGCTAATAATGGTATCGCCCCTGCAGGAACTCGATCCGGTCGTCAAATACTTCATAAACGAGCCGATCCGCTTTCGTAATCCGGCGGGACCACACATTTCCCCCCATATGCCGCAAGTGCTCAGGCTTGCCGATTCCTGAATAAGGCTCGCGCAAAGTGGCTTCCATCAGGTCCAGCATTTTGAGAGCGACTTTGCGGTTGGAGTCCACCCAGAAGCGAAGATCTTCCAGGCATTCGTCCTGAATAACGGCGAATCTCTTTTTGCTCCGTGCCATGCTATTGGGCTGATCTCCGCGTCAGAGGTGCTGGTTAATCGAGGCCAAGCTCGCGGCGGAGTGCGCTTAGTTCCTGTGCCTCACCTCTATTGCGTCGACCGCGGGAAAGCGCCGACAAAAGGCGGATAGCATTCCTGGGTGATTGGAGCAGATACGCTGTTTCGCGCAGGCTCGCTAGTTCGTCGGCCGGTATCAGTGCCATGTCTTGATGTCCGCGGCGATGGATCACGGCGAATTCGCGATTGTCCTCGAGCTGATCCCAGATTTCTGCGAAGTGCTCTCGCGCATGACTATAGCTTACGTTTCCCACTTTGATCTCCGAAGGTGTACAGAAGTATTGTACAAGTTAAGCGAGCGCATGTCAATCCGGCGAGAGGGAAGGGTGCCTTTCCAGCATAGCCAATTGCCGCGCTAACCGTAATCTTTGGCTCGGCATAAGAATCCAATGCCTTCAATCGGATACAGTCTATGTCCAGTGCGAAGAAACAATCTGGTGATTCGCTTTCGGTCGACTGGTCACAAGCAATTGCAACAGGGATATGTGCCGCAGCTGACGCCGAGATTCTCTGACTTCCTGACAAGTGACGGAGAGAAGCCGTCACGCGACCGCGATAACGAATTCGAAGACCGGTCCTACTCAGGCTCCGCGTAGCGGTATCTAGGCTATCGAGGCGGGGAAAGGATGTCACCCTATCCCTGATGCATTCCAGTGTTACGGGATGCGCGCCTTTCAGAAGCTCCTGCTTCGCGTCTTAAATGGCGAATCCGACCAGTCGATCAGGTTTAACGATCTGTGTGTGCTCCTCGTTCGGCTGGGATTCAGGGAGCGCCAGCAACGTGGGAGCCATAGGATCTTCTATCGAGATGGATTGCAGGAGATTGTGAACCTGCAGTCCCGAAACGACGGCGGCGCGAAGCCGTATCAAGTTCGGCAGGTCCGGGGTATCATTATCAAATATCAGTTGGGCCAGGTTGAAAGGAGTAAGAATGATTCCTGACTATCGTTATGAAATCATCATCTACTGGAGCGAGCCGGACCACGCATTCGTAGCGGAGGTTCCCGAGCTGGCTGGGTGCGCCGCTGATGGAGCAACATATCGCTCTGCTCTCGAGAACGCCGAATCTGCGATCCGGGAGTGGATTGACACTGCTCTTGGCCTCGGCCGCGAAATTCCCGCACCGCGCGGAAAGTTACTTTTTGCCTGAGCGACCGGCCCCTCGCCATCACGTGGGCTGCGGACAGAGGGTTTGGTCTCATAAGGCGAAGCGCCTCTCATTAGCCCTGTTTGCCGCGGCCTCCATTTCTCAGGCGTCACTCGCGCAAACGCCTGCACCGAGCGTCAGACTCAGTTTCGGAGTGGACACAAGCATTGTGGAAGTGCGCGACATTGTACGATTGATGCGAGCGTACCTCGCGCAACCAGATAGTTCTGCGCGCACTCGCGGTCTGTGGAGCAAGGCTTCATCCTTCGATATTCAGTACGGTGATGTGGCGCGTGAAGCATATCAAGGTTTTCCTGCAACAATCCTCGGCGTCACCGGGACGGGCCCGGGCGACAGCGTATTCATTGTAAAAGTGATTCACGCCGGGGCTGACAGCAGCCGAAAACAGATCAATCCACTCGCGCTACAACGGTTCTTTGCCGTGCGCGCACCGCTATCGCCATTTGGCTGGCAGCTGTCCTCGCCAGTTCCCCGTATCACGCACAATTGGCCCAGGCGGGATGTCGGGCGGATCACACTTCATTACGGGCCGGGACAATCATACTCCCCACAGAAAGCAATGCTGGCTGCACGTTTTGTCGACTCGGTGGCAAGACTTTTTAGCGTTCCACCACCAAAACATTTAGATGTATACCTGGCCGGCACACTCGACGAATCGCAAAGGGTGCTGGGGCTCGATTTTTCCGTTGAAAACTCAGGGGCCGGAACGGGTTTCGGGGGTCGGAGCGTCGGGGAGGGAATTATCCTGGTGGGAGATGCCGCGGTCGGTGAAGCATATCTCCATGAACTGGTCCATGCTGTATTGGGCCCCTTGAAAAGCAGAAACTCGATTTTTGGTGAAGGTGTAGCGGTTTGGCTCGGTGGGTCTGGAGGAAAGTCACTGAAGGAGACATACACCCAATTGCGCGACTATCAGCGCCAGTATCCGGAACTATCCCTTAGCGGACTGTTCAGTGATGACCCTCCCGGTGGTTACAACGCGGTTACTGCCTTGTATGCAACGCGTGGGCTGATTGTAGACGCGATATATCGGCATTCCGGAATTGCAGGCCTTCAGCGATTTGCTCGACTATCCGGGTCACCCGACGATATCCTTAAGCTTTTGCCACAGTATTTGAGTCATATGAATGGCAGTGTCGATCAGTGGTGGCGGACGGAAACCGCGTTGTCAGTGAATCGCTGATGACAAAAACGAAGGCGACGCACCGGTAGGTTCTAGCGGGTACCAGGTAAGGCGGGGCCGAGTCCTTCATTCTTTTTCGCAGAAGTCACGCGTAAAGCCTTACCGCGCCGACGGGGTTGCGTCGACAGCCAGATTATTGGTCGCATTTCGAAAAGTCTTTGAGCCTCGCGTGGTGACACAAATGTCCTTGTTGTCGAACTCGCATTCGAACACCACCGTCTTGTTGTCATCCATCCAGCTTACGCGACCCACAATCCCGCCAATCGGGACGTCTTCCACAACATTTATGGCAACTTCTCCAATACAAAGCGAACGGCGGGTATTCCCGGGAAGGCCGCAATCAAACGCGACGAACGCACCATCCCGTGAAAAGAGGATGCTGTTTGTATATGGAAGTCCGTTCGTAGTTTCGGAGTAGATCTTCTTTGCGCCAGTGCCAGCCACATCCGATACGCACACACCAAAGCAGTTCCATGCGATCGTAGAGCCAGTCGGAGACCATGTCGCATCCGCGCCGTCGCCAATCAACTGCCTGTCGGTACCATCGATACGCATGTTGTAAACGCGAAAACCCGAGGGCGGCCCGGAGGTGGAGTAGTTTGCAACACTGGCAAGAAAACGCGCTCCGTCCGGGGATAGCGACATCCCGCGCAGCGTAACTCCCAGATTGCCTACGTCATAGGACCCCAATACGGAACCGGATCTATCGAGTAGCCGCACACGAAAATTCTGATTCGAACGGACCCGTGGCTCTTCGGTCGCGCTGGCCGTGAGGAGCCTGTCCGAGCCAGCTGCCCATTGTGGACAGAATGCACCGTACGCCGCGTACCTCTCCAAACTGGCAATAGCGACCGGAGTTGTTCCGTCGGCGCGCATCACGACCAGTGAATCCTGAAGGGCTGGATACACTTGCGCCTTCGCAGCCGAACGCGACAACCGGTGAAACGCAATCCAATTCCCGTCGGGTGAAAGTGAAGGGCACCGATCGCGTGTCGTACTATCGGTGAGGCGCAGGAGATGATCTCCATCAGACGATATCATCCAGAGGTCACCAAGCGAATCCGAACGGTCACTCTGAAACACAACACGACCAACGAGGGGGAGCTGAATCGTCTCACCTTTGGGCGGCGGCGGCGTTGGATCGCTGCAGGCAACTAAAACCAGCGAGACGCAGAGGATCGTCCGGCTGAACACTGATCTGTGAGTTGACCACGAAATGTTCATGCAGCATTGGTGTGCGAAATCCATGCTAGATGGGCGGAACCCAGGCGAGACTTGACATATTCCCATATGGGAATGTAAAAATACCTCATGCCACGCGCGTCTACGACGTCTGATCCCTTTAACGCCATCGCCGAACCCCGGCGGCGGGAGATCCTCGAGTTCATCGCATTCGACGAACGTTCGGTCAGTGAAATCGTCGAAGCTCTGGAACTCGCTCAACCATCCGTCTCGAAGCACCTCATCGTTCTGCGCGATGTGAAGCTCGTGACCGCGCGGCGGGAAGGTAAACGCACGATGTATCGCACCAACCCCGAGACAATTCGGACGATCCACGAATGGAGCGGCATGTTCGCGCAGCATTGGCAGGGCCAATTGCGGCGCATCAAAACTCACGCGGAGAAAAAGAAGTCATGACCACGACAGCACCGATCGTCGACACGTTCACGATCACCGACGAAATTCTGGTTCGAGCCTCTATGGCGAACACCTTCGACTCGATCATCACGCAATTGGGCGAGGACAATGAAACACCCGACGGCAAGTCAATGCAGATGCTCTTGGAGCCGCGGCCTGGCGGCAGGTGGTATCGCGATCTTGGCGACGGCAACGGTCACCTGTGGGCGTTTATCCAAAGCATCAAACGACCGGCGCTCCTGGAACTCTGGGGGCCGCTGTTCATGTCCTCCGGCGCAATGTCGAACTTGATGTATCGGCTCACCGAAAAGGACGGCGGAACATTGATCAGTTTCAGGCACTCGGTGGTAGGGCCGTTCCCGGAGGAACAGCGCGCACCTACGTTTAGTGGATGGGAGGAAATTCACGCCCGCGTTAAGCGCGTGGCCGAATCGGCGGGAGGCCGGTCATGAACATCATAAACGCATTACTCGCTGAGCTCGAGCAGGAAGCCCAGGCAACCGAACGAGTGTTGAAGGTTGTGCCTCAGGCCCATTTGTCGTGGCGTCCACATCCCAAGTCATATTCATTGGGCCAGCTCGCGCTGCATGTCGCCACCACCCCCGGCAACGTCGCGCAACTCGCAGCGACGGATACCGTTTCGACGCCTCCTACAGGTGCGCAGGCCGAGGCGGCAACTGCGGCCGAGCTGGTTCCCACGATGAAGGCTAGTATCGCGCGGGCGCGCGAGCTCCTCGGCGGTTTCGACGACGCTGCGATGACGGCGACTTGGCGCATGATGGTGGGCGGCAACGAGATCATGGCGATGCCTCGCGCAGCGCTCGTGCGCATGGTCATGTTGAATCACTGGTATCACCACCGCGGACAGTTGCTGGTGTACCTGCGGATGCACAATGTGCCCCTGCCGTCGGTGTACGGTCCGACGGCGGACGAGAACCCGTTCGCTGGCTGAGTTGGCTTGTGATAGGCACGTACCAGTTGACCTCGATGTCGAGGTTCGACTGGTGCGTGACGGGAGCCGGACTGGACAACCTCGCTGAATGTCCGCAGAATCCCTGAATGAAAACCGAAGAGTCCCGCTGGGTTCGCGCATTCTTGTTTGGCGTTCTCGCAGAGATCGCGACAATTGCGTCGATCATCATCACGGTGCTGATCTACAAGCAGTTGATTGCGCGCGGACTGACCGATGTTGAATACGGAAAGTTCGGTGTCCGCGCCGGCGGAATCGTGGGCCTGTCGATGGGAACCATCTATGTGTTCCTACTCGCCTGGCCGATCGTGCGTTCTGTCAGCAAGCATCGGATGATTCACGGCGCAATTGTCGCGTTGGGCGCGATTGCGCTCCAACTCGCAGGCTCACTTGGCGGACATGGCGGACTCCCGATGGCGTACGCGTACTCCGTCGTGCTTAAACTCGCCGCCGGTGTTGCTGCCGGTTGGCTCGCGTGGCGTGTACCAATTCGCGCAGCTGCCGCGTAGATAATGCAGCAATTCATCGAGAAGTCACGGTATTATCTCGCCGTCGAATACATCACCAAAATCAGCCACTGCATCGAAGCGCTCCCGCCCGACGCGCTCTGGAGACGCCCGAACGACACATCAAATAGCATAGGCAACCTTCTGCTCCACCTCGCCGGCAACATTCGGCAATGGATTGTCGGCGGCGTTGGCGAGCAAGACGTAACGCGAGACCGTGCATCCGAATTCGCCGCTATCGATGGTGCGACGAAGGAGGCGCTACTGGAAGACCTGCAACGCGCAGTGGGCGAAGTGGACGCTGTTCTCGCTGACCTCAAGCCCGATCAGCTGCTCGACGAACGCAGCATCCAGGGACGCAAGACAACAGTGCTCGATGCGATCTATCATGTCGTCGAGCACTTCGCGATGCATACGGGTCAGATTGTCCTCATGACCAAGACGTTCGCTCCGGGCGCGGTTTCTTTTTACCGCGATGTAGATGGACTGGCCCAGCCGAAATGGGGCGGTAATGAAGGTATGATTTAAGCGGGGCGACTGGGAAAACTGCGTTGTGGGTTGTGGGTAGTTGGCTTTGAATTGAGCGGTTACGGCGTTTGACTACGCGCGGAATCGACCCATCACGCAGTAACCGCTTAACCCGTAACCAACTACCCAACACCCAGGACGAAGTTTTCCCAGCTCTGCGCGGATTGCCATCTACTCTGAGAAAGTGCACTATCTACGCTCCACAATTGTCCAACTTCCGAGGTATTCCGTAATGCGACGAATCCAGTTTTTCGCGCTCATCCTTTCCTCTGTTGGATGCGCTACTTCTTCCGGTACTACCTCGAACGCTCCGGCAGTAGTCACCGGCGGGTTCGTCGCGATGCTCGGCAATGACACAGTGACTGTTGAGCGCTACATCCGCACCAACAGCTATGTCGAAGGCGACTTCGTCGTGCGCAATCCGAGCGTGCGGATCATTCACTACCGCGCGACGCTCGGACCGCAAGGTCAGATCATGGCGTTCACGACTGCGAGCCGGTTGCCAACCGCCGACCCAGCCAGTGCTCCGATGCGCCAGGTGACAACCAGCTTTGGCGACACGCTCGCAATTGTCGAAATCATGACCGCCGGCAAGCGCGATACTGTGAACTCTGTCAGAAAGGGATTCAGAGGCCCGGTATCCGTTGCGATGCCCACCATACCCGCGCCCTTGGGACTGTACGAAGCGTTGCTTGCAGGAAATCCCGCCAACGGACGTGACAGTGTGGGCATTTCCCTGGTTAGCGGAGGCCGCGCTGCGAACAATACGCTCTGGATCTGGCGAACTCAAGGCGGTGACTCGGTCGTTACGCGCAACACATGGTCCCCGGATTGGTATGAGCGGCTTTCGGTCAACCGTGAGGGACAGATCACCGGAGGCGACTGGCGCGCAACGACTGTCAAAGTTCTCATCAAGCGTGTTGACAATGTTCAGTTCGACGTAATCGCGAAGGGATGGTCAGCGCAGCAGAATCCTGGACCACTCTCACCACTCGACAGCGTCAGTGCATCGATTGGTGGCAACAACATTTTCGTGAAATACAGCCGTCCATTCACACGCGGTCGGAATGTCTGGGGCGACGTGGTCACTTGGGGAACCCGTTGGAGATTCGGCGCCAACGCTGCGACGCAGCTGACAACCACCAAGGATCTCGTCTTCGGTTCTACCGTCGTCCCGGCAGGCAAGTACACCCTCTGGATGATGCCATCCCAAACAGCGCCGAAGCTGATTGTGAACAGTCAGTTCGGACAGTGGGGAACTGAGTTTGATCCATCCAAAGACATCGCATCGATCGACCTCGTTAAGCGCCAGGCCACACCGCGCGCCGAGGAATTCACGATCAATGTCGAGCCACAGGGCTCGGGTGGCGTGTTCCGTTTCCGCTGGGCGGATAGAGAGTACTTCGCGCCATTTACAGTTCGCTAGCTCTTACGGCTGGCAGAAAAGCAAACTAGGAGTAAATGAGGGGGAAGGAGTCAATGAGGGAACTCTGGGTTTCATTGACTCCTTTCCCCTCCATTTACTCCTAGTTGCCGTTTGTAAAACCCGAATTCACGCACGGCCTTAGGAGACACGACATGAACGTTGGACTGAAAACATTTTTGCTGGCGATACCCGCGCTGGTGATTACGGCTGACTGTTTGGAAAGTCAGATTGTTGACCCGAAGCTCACGTCCAACCTCGAATGGCGGATGATCGGTCCATTCAGGGGTGGGCGTACTGTCGGAGCGCAGGGGGTCAGGGGTCAGCCGAATGTGTTCTATATCGGCGTCAACAATGGCGGCGTGTGGAAGACGGACGACTTCGGCCTCACATGGCGCCCGATCTTCGATGATCAGCCCACGGGGTCAATCGGCGACATAGCGGTCGCGCAATCGAACCCGAATGTGATTTATGTGGGAAGCGGAGAAGGACTGCAGCGTCCCGACCTGTCCACCGGCAACGGCATGTATAAATCGACAGATGCTGGAAAAACCTGGACGCATCTCGGGCTCCGCGACGCGCAACAGATAGGCGGACTGGCGGTTGATCCAAAGAACGAGAACCGGTTGTTCGTTGCCGCGCTTGGACATCCATTCGGGCCCAACCCTGAGCGAGGTGTCTACCGTTCGCTCGACGGTGGGCTCACCTTCGAGCGCGTTCTATACAAGAACGAGGACGTCGGTGCGATCCAGGTAACGATCGATCCGAATAATTCGCAGATCGTTTATGCCGATATGTGGGCTGGCCGCTACGCTCCGTGGGAAGCGAGTTTCAATGGGCCGGGGAGTGGCTTGTATAAGTCGACGGACGGCGGAACTACGTGGGCCGGGATCAACAATGGCTTTCCCACCGAAGCAGAGGGTCGCGGACGAATTGGATTCGCAATCGCACCGAGCAACTCCAATCGCATGTACGCGCTCGTCGACGCGCGGCAGGGCGGGGGACTTTACATCTCGAACGATGCCGGCGGTTCATGGAAGCTGGTGAACACTGACAATCGCATCTGGGGGCGCGGTGCCGACTTCGCCGAGGTGCAGGTTCACCCGAAAAATCCGGACATAGTGTACAGCGCGAACGTTGCATCGTGGCGCTCGTTCGATGCAGGCAAGACATTCGAATCCTTCAAGGGTGCACCCGGCGGTGACGACTATCACCGGCTCTGGATCAATCCCGATAATCCCGACATCATGCTGCTCGCCAGTGACCAGGGCGCGACGATCAGTGTGAACAATGGAAGAACGTGGAGCTCGTGGTACAACCAGCCGACTGCACAGTTCTATCACGTCATCACCGACAACCAGGTTCCATACTGGGTGTATGGCGCGCAGCAGGAGAGCGGGTCGGCGGGGGTGATAAGCCGCGGGGACAATGGCGCTATCACATTCCGCGACTGGCACACTGTGGGTGTCGAGGAATACGGTTACGTCGCGCCCGATCCGCTCAATCCGAACATCATTTACGGCGGGCGGGTTTCCCGGTACGACACACGTACGAAGGAAGTGCAGAACATTTCGCCCGAGCCGATTCGCTCTGGCAAGGTGCGCATGGTTCGCACGCTACCGGTAATCTTTTCGCCTGTAGATCCCAGGACGCTCTACTTCGGAACGAATTTCATTTTCCGGACGCGGACGGGTGGCGACGGATGGGATGTGATCAGTCCCGATCTCACGCGCGAATCGTACGAGCTGCCTGCAACTATGGGCATTTACGCAGCGATCGATCCGGAGAAGGGAAAGCACCGCGGCGTCGTCTACACCATCGCGCCCTCATTCAAGAACGTGAACACAATCTGGGCGGGCACCGAAGACGGGTTGATCCATCTCACCCGCGACGGTGGGAAGACATGGAAGAACGTGACGCCGCCTCAGCTCACGCCATGGAGCAAGGTGTCGCTCATGACAGCGTCACACTTCGATGACAACACAGCATACGCTGCAGTCAACCGGCTCCGGCTCGACGACCTGCGTCCGCACATCTATAGAACACATGATGGCGGCGTGACATGGACGGAAATCGTCCGCGGAATTCCCGCAGGCGACGTGGTTGATGCTGTGCGCGAAGATCCGGTAAGAAAGGGACTGCTTTTCGCCGGTACCGAAAACGCAGTGTATTTCTCGCTGGACGACGGCGAGAATTGGCAATCGCTGCGAAACAACATGCCCGCCACCGCGATTCGCGATCTGGTCGTGCATGAAACGGATCTCGTTGTAGGAACCCACGGACGATCGTTCTGGATCCTGGATGACATCTCGCCCCTGCGTCAGCTGAATACTGCCACCGGAAACACCGATGTCACTCTGTTCAAGCCGCGCATGCAGTACCGGTTCCGTCGCAATAAAAACACCGACACTCCGCTTCCGCCGGAGGAGCCGGCAGGAAAGAACCCGCCGGACGGTGCGATCATCCGGTACTACCTCGCGCGCGATGTGAGCTCGCCGGTCACTCTGGAAATCCTGGATCGCGCCGGGCGGCTCGTCCGGAAATACAGCAGCACTGATTCAATAGGGAAATCATCCATTCCGCCGCAGCTGCCTTCCTACTGGATGCGTCCCCCTCAGAAACTCTCTAACTCCGCCGGCGCGCACACTTTTGT
>JACDDZ010000332.1 GCA_013816695.1 Gemmatimonadaceae bacterium | reverse complement strand
CTGCATGCAATGACACGCCCGAACTTCATCGAGGCGGAAGCGATCCAGCGCGTCGTGCAATGGAGTGAAGCCACCGGCGGCAGGCTTTATATAGTGCACATGTCCACCGGAGAAGGCGCCGACATCGTCAAGGCTGCACAGGCGCGCGGAGTGCCAGTGGTGGCTGAGACCTGTGCACAGTACCTGGTTCTCGACGACTCGGTGTTCGCGCGCGAAGATGGCCACCTGTTCGCCTGCTGCCCACAGTTGAAAAAGCCGAAGGACGTTCAACGCCTGTGGGAGGGACTGAAGAGTGGGGAAGTCTCGGTGATTTCCACCGACACCTGCACCTTCTCACGCGAACAGAAGGCGATGTGGAAGGGAGACTGGACCAAGATCCCGATGGGCATGCCGGGTCTCGAGACTCTGCTGCCGGTCACCTACACGGAGGGTGTGCTTGCAGGGCGCATCACGCTCGAGGAGATGTCGCAGAAGCTGAGCACGAATCCGGCGAAGCTGATGGGACTCGCACCGCGTAAAGGCGCAATCCAGATCGGCGCCGACGCCGACCTCGCGATCATCCATCCTACAAAGCGGATCAAGGTCGACCCGAAAACAATGGAAACCAACGCGGACTGGTCGCCATTCGAGGGAATGGATCTCGCAGGGTTTTCGCGCACTACGCTTTCGCGCGGCGACGTCATCGTTGACGACTACAAGGTTGTGGGAAAAGAGGGCCGTGGAAAGTGGCTGGCACGCACCAGCGCAGGCATGAAGCAGTGAGCAGGCAGGTCGAGCACGCTGATGGCCGGGTAGAGCTGACCGATAGGTCGCGCGTCGATGCGAGTCCGCTGTCAAACGAGGATCTCGCGCCGGTTCCGCTCGGACAGCGCACGTGGACGACCTACAATTACGCTGCGCTCTGGATAAGCATGGCCCACTGCATTCCGACCTACATGCTTGCGTCCGGCCTGCTTGCAGTGGGAATGAACTGGAAGCAGGCGCTCTTTACGATTCTGCTCGGCAACACGATTGTGCTCATACCGATCCTCCTGAATTCGCACCCGGGAACGAAATACGGAATTCCATTTCCCGTTTTTGCGCGTGCATCGTACGGGACTATTGGCTCGAATCTCCCGGCACTGATGCGAGCGGCGGTAGCTTGCGGATGGTTCGGCATCCAGGCGTGGATCGGAGGCGAGGCACTCAATACGTTCTTCGCCGTGGTTATCCCCGGATGGGAAACCCTGCTGCCGGGAACCTTCGACGGCCACACAACAACTGCATGGATTTCATTCCTGCTTTTCTGGGGGATGAATATCTGGATCATTTTCAAGGGAATGGATCTTCTTCGCCATGTGGAGAATTGGGCTGCCCCATTTGTGCTCATCATGGCCGCAATCCTTCTGTGGTGGGCGATCGATCAGGCGAACGGCCTCGGTCCGCTTCTTCAGGATCGCGGGAAGTTTCACACCTTTGCAGAATTCTTTCCCGTGTTCGTTCCGTCCCTGACTGCGATGATTGGGTTCTGGGCAACTCTCTCACTGAACATGCCGGACTTCACGCGGTTTGGACGCAGCCAGCGTGAGCAGGTTTTGGGTCAGGTTGTGGCACTTCCGGCCACGATGACTGTTTTTGCAGCAATGGGAGTACTGATCACCAGTGCGACAGTAATCATCTACGGTGAGGCCATCTGGGATCCTGTAAAGCTTGTCGGGAAATTCCAGGCTCCGCTCGTTGTCGCCATCTCGATGTTCACTGTCGTCGTCGCAACGCTCGCCGTAAACATCGCGGCCAACACAGTTTCGCCTGCAAACGATTTTGCGAACGTATTTCCCAGACTGATAAACTTTCGGCGTGGCGGGCTGCTCACTGGCATACTCGGCATTGTGGTGATGCCCTGGCGGCTCCTGGCTGATCCCTCCGGCTACATCTTCAGCTGGCTGCTCGGCTACTCGGGTGGTCTCGGTTCAATCGCAGGCGTCCTGATTGCAGACTACTGGTTTGTAAAACGGACGAAGCTCGAGCTTGAGGACCTTTACCTGCCCGACGGGAGCTATCGCTACAGCAGCGGATGGAACTGGACTGCAGTTGTGGCCACGCTCGCCGGCTGCGCACTCGCCTGGGGTGGCCTCATCATACCGTTCCTGAAACCGCTCTATTCGTACGCGTGGTTCGTTGGCTTCATTGTCTCGGGCGGCGTCTACTACATTCTTTCACCGCGCCGTACAAGCCACGCCACAGCGCGGCTTTCAAACCCAACCCCGAACTAGGTACTAATGCCTCGCATCGTAAAGGCCGGCCTCATTCAAGCTACGCACGCCTGCGGCACCGACGAGCCACTCGATACAATCCGTGAGGCTAACGTCGACAAACATGTAAAGATGATCGAGAAGGCCGCGGATGAGGGCGTCCAGATTATCTGCATGCAGGAGATATTCACAGGTCCGTATTTCTGCGCCGAACAGACTACACGCTGGTACGATTCAACCGAACTGATTCCTGACGGGCCGACTACGCAGCGCATGATGCAGCTCGCGAAGCGTCACAAGATGGTGATTGTCGTTCCGATATATGAAGTTGAAA
>JACDDZ010000331.1 GCA_013816695.1 Gemmatimonadaceae bacterium | reverse complement strand
TAACCGATGACATTGCCGTGGTCGCTTACAAGGTGAATGAGCAAGTGGCAGTGGACGGTGAGACGCTTTCCTTCGAAGCCAATGATTCCTCGGTTTGGGTTAATCAGGGTGGCGAGTGGCGCTGCGCACTGCACACTGAATCGCTGGCCGGCGACCCGTACGGACGGGATCGAAAGAAAGGCTAGAGGTTCACCGGGTTTACCTTGTTGGTTTCGGTAGTTCTTCGGTCTATATTCTAGGCCGATGACGCGCGCTGAAATCACAACCCCTGAGATTCTCGCCGACGAATCAGTAGTCGAGCTTTCGCTCCGCCCGCAACGGCTCGCGGAGTTCATTGGCCAGGACAAGGTCAAGGATGCGCTGCGTATCTACATCGAAGCGGCGCTCGAGCGCCGCGAAGCGCTGGACCACACCCTGTTTTTTGGGCCTGCGGGACTTGGAAAGACGACGCTCGCCGAGCTGATCGCCCGCGAATTGGGCGTGAATATCCGCACCACCTCGGGCCCCGCACTGGAAAAACCGGGTGATCTTGTCGGAACGCTCACCAACCTTCGAGCCGGCGACATTCTCTTCATTGACGAGATACACCGGCTCCGTCCGGTGATTGAAGAGTTTTTGTATCCTGCAATGGAAGACTACAAGATCGACATCCGTCTTTCAGAAGGGCCGAAGGCACAGACGATCACCATGCAGGTTGAAAAGTTTACGCTGATTGGCGCGACGACGCGTCTTGGGATGCTGACACCACCGATGCGCGCACGTTTTGGAATCGAAATGCGGCTGAACTATTACCCCGCTAACGATCTCGAGCTGATCGTCAAGCGAACTGCCGATGTATTGAAGGTTCAGATAGACGGCGCCGGTGCGATGGAAATCGCGCGGCGGTCACGGGGCACCCCGCGAGTTGCGAATCGTTTGCTTCGCCGCATCCGCGACTACGCCCAGGTCCGCGCAGCTGGCCGAATCACCGAGAACGTTGCGAGTGAAGCCCTCCAGCTGCTCGACGTCGATCAGTTCGGGCTCGACGACATGGACGCCCGCATTCTCAAGGCGATCATCGAGAAGTTTGACGGCGGGCCGGTTGGAGTTGGAACCGTTGCAGCTGCAGTTGGTGAAGACGTCGAGACGATCGAGGAGGTATACGAGCCCTTCCTCGTTCAGAATGGATTTCTGCAGCGCACCCCGCGCGGACGCGTTGCTACGCCGCAGGCGTATAGACATTTCGGATTTGCGCTACCAAACACTAGCGGAACTCAGCAGACGCTCTTTTAGTACCGCGGATGACAGCTAACGGCAGCCGTACGTCCGACTACGATTTCGAGCTTCCCCCGGAACTGATCGCACAGCACCCAGCTGCGCGTCGCGAGGACAGCCGTCTCATGGTTGTGCATCGCCTAACGGGCGAGATCGAGCATCATCGCTTCACCGACTTGCCTGGTCTGATTGCGCCCAACGACTGTCTCGTGATCAACACCACGAAAGTTTTTCGTGCCCGGCTTCTGGGCAAACGCGGATCTGGTTCGCCGGCCGAAATTCTGTTGCTTCGCGATCTCGGCCACGACCGCTGGGAAGCAATGGTCAGTCCTGGCAACAAGCTGAAACCGGGGCGGGTAGTTGAAATCGCTTCGGGATTCAGTGCAGAGATTCGTGAGGTGACTGAGCGGGGTACGCGCATCGTGCAGCTTTCGTCTCTCGAGCCAGTTGCCGATGCTATCGAGCAACACGGACACATTCCGCTCCCACCGTATATCGATCGCGATGATTCGGCTGCGGATGTTGAGCGCTATCAGACCGTGTATGCGAATCAACCTGGCTCAGTCGCTGCACCGACTGCAGGTCTGCATTTTACGCCTGAGATCCTGCGCGAAATTAAATCCCGAGGCGCCTACGTTGCAAAACTCACGTTGCATGTTGGTGCGGGAACCTTCAAGCCAGTCGATGTGGAGGATCCTGCGGGGCACGTGATGCACCAGGAGTGGTACTACATGCCGGACGCGACTGCATCCGTAATAAACACGGCAAGGAAAACGTCAGGTGGAAAAGTGTGGGCTGTCGGAACTACATCAGTCAGGACACTGGAATCAGTAGCGCGCGACGATGGGATGGTTCACGCATCTTCCGGCGAGACCAGAATCTTCATACGACCACCTTACACATTTCGCGCAGTTGACCGCATCATCACGAATTTCCATCTTCCACGCTCAACACTGATCATGCTGGTTGCGGCGTTTGCGGGGTATGAGCTGACAATGCGTGCCTATCAAACTGCAATTCGCGAGAAATACCGCTTTTATTCTTACGGCGACGCGATGGCGATTGTGGACTAAGGATATCGGCACCCGTTTGTGTGGATCCCCGAGGGGTTCGTAACCTTGCAGGCGAAATTGGCTGCTAGATTTGAGATGTGAGCTTTTCCTTCGAGATTTCCGCCACCGCCGGCCCCGCTCGTGCCGGCGTTTTCATTACGCCGCACGGTGCAGTGGAATCCCCGACATTCATGCCAGTCGGAACTCTAGCGTCCGTAAAAACTCTCGATCCTGAAGACCTGAAAGCGTCGGGCGCTTCCATG
>JACDDZ010000330.1 GCA_013816695.1 Gemmatimonadaceae bacterium | reverse complement strand
CCTCCGCAGCACCGAGGCCTCTTTTTACTACCTGTTCCGCAGCGGACCCTGCGGCAGTGCGGGTAGATGAATCAGTGAGCCATTGCGTGAGAACTGCTGTAAGCTCTGATGCATCTGCGATCGCCCGCGCACCCGAATTGGAAACAAGAAGCTCCGCCTCTCGGCTTCGACCGTAAGGGGCGCCAAATAGAACGGGCTTGCCAAATGCCGCCGGCTCCAGGACGGAATGCAGCCCAGCTCGATGGAATCCACCGCCCACGTAAGCGATGTCAGCGAGTGCATACAGGTCGCCGAGAACGCCGAGCCTGTCCACGATGACCAGATCAGCATCAGCCGCTGTTGGATCATCCAGCCTTGCTGCGGTAAATGAATTCGAATTTGACCACGAGATTATTGATTCGATACTGCCCGCGGTGGGTTCGTGAGGAGCAATGATCAAACGCAAACGGCGATGGTTCTTCCTTGTTTTCGCGAATGACTTGAGCAGATGCACTTCATCCGACTGCCACGTGGACCCGGCGACGATGGTTGGCCTGTTGGTGCGCAGATGATCCAGGAGCTCGACCGGACCGTCACGCTGGCGCCTCGCCCATACCTGGTCGTAACGAGTGTCGCCCGTTACCGTGACACGACTCGCGTGGGCGCCAAGCTCTACGATGTTGGCCCTGTCCTCCGCTGATACTGCACCCACTGAATCGAGCGCGGCGTACGTATCGCGGAGTAGAAGCGAAGCAATCGTTGAACTCCGGCCCGAGTCGGAATGCAGCGTTCCGCTGATGATGCCTGTGCGCACGCCGGCGGATCGCGCTTCGGCGACGAGCGTGGGCCACACATCGAGCTTGCTGAAAACGAGTGCCGTGGGCTTCAAGCTCTCGATGAGATGGCGCATCGACGCTGCTGTGTCGAATGGCAGGTAGCTGACAAAATCCGCAGGGAAATTCCTTGTCGCTGTTTCGGCGCTCGGAGAGTAGAAAGTAAAAACGATCTGAACTTCGCGACTTCTTTCCCGAAAGAGATTCAGCACAGGCAGTGCCTGCAGGCTCTCGCCGACCGAAGAGGCGTGCATCCACAGAAGCGGGCGAGAAAGGTCGCGATGAGCACCCGCCCACGCGTCAATGCGCGCCTTCAGTTCCACCCGTGACTTGAGGGTACGAAGAATTTTGTTTCCCGAGGAGGGAACCACGGGCGCCAGCGCATTCGCCGCGCGCCATACAAACTCGTAGGGAAGTCTTAACAGCGCGTGCACGTTACGCGCTGTTCCTGCTTAATGACCGGTCGCGGCAGCCGCGGCTATCGCCGGGTCAAGTAATTTCCTGAAGTCTTCCATCGGATGCACGCCCGCGAGCCCCTTGTCACCAACGAGATAGCTTGGAGTCGAATTCACTCCCGCTTCGACGCCTCGATCGCGATCGGACCGGATCAGGCCCGCCATCCGTTCCGATGTCACGCAGTCGCGCCACTGCTTCATGTCCAGGCCAAACGACACTGCGAGTGAGTCAAAGAATGGCTTCGGTGCCTGCAGGACAGCCCATTTCTCCTGCGTCTTGAACAGTGCGTCAGCATATGGCCAGAATTTTCCCTGCTCTGACGCGCACATCGCCCCGTGGGCGGATGGCCAGGCATTCTGGTGGCTGTTCAGCGGAAAGTTGACGTACGCAACTTTTATCTTGCCAGTACGTACATACTCCTTGCGGATCTGTTCGAAGGTCGAGTCGTGGGACTGCTTGCAGTACGGACACTGGAAGTCGCTGACAATTACGAGCCAGACTTTTGCGTCAGCACTGCCTTCGATTCGACCGCGATCAGCTCTGGCGACCAGAGAGTCGGTGAGCGAAGGGGTGGCGGTTGCTGCAGCTGCCTGAGGCGTTCCAGCTTTTGCCTCGGCGGCCGGCTTGCCGGAAGTCGGTGTACAGGCGGCAGAAGAAAGAGCGGCGAAAACCGCCGCGCATGAATAGAGGCGAATAGATTTCATTGGGTAAATAGTTGGCAGGAAGCGCATCTAAATCAAGGGCGGAGCGACACAGATTCTGAATTCCGTTGTGATGTTCATGACAGGCGTGCTTAGTCGCCCGATGGCGGCGCTGATATTTCCGTTCGCGCTGCAGATTCAGGTACCGCAGCCAGCCGGACTGGTAAACGACTTCGCGAATGTGCTGACCGCGGAGAGCGTCGACCTCATGACGCGCATTGCGGAGGATGTTCGCACCAAATCGCGCGGCGAGATCACGATTGTCACGCTGGCCGACCTGGACGGGCGCGACCCAGCTGATGTCGCGCGCGAGATTGGGCGGCAATGGAAACTCGGTAAAAGTGGCGAGGCCGGGGACGCGACACGGAACGCCGGTGCGGTGATTCTTCTGGTTCCCAAGGAAACCAGCAGCGACGGGCGTGGTCATTGTCGCGTCGAGACCGGACTCGGCACCGAGGGCTTCATTCGCGACTCCGAGGCGGGCGACATCTGCCGAGCCGCCACGCCCGCATTCATTCAGAAGGATTATTCGGCCGGCCTGTCCCTTGTCGCGCTTCTGACTGCCCAGCGTTTCGCGACCGAATTCAACTTTGCTCTCGACACGGC
>JACDDZ010000031.1 GCA_013816695.1 Gemmatimonadaceae bacterium | reverse complement strand
CGATGACCTTCATGACGAGTGCCAGCTCGCCCTTGTCGTAAGCTTCAAGCTTGAATGCGGGGACATTCACAAAGATGTAGCGCTGTCCGAGTGATCTCGGGAGCCAGCGATAGCGCTCCATGTTTGCAACAACCTGGGTGAGACGATACGGCGCCGACTTGTTGAGCGCGTCGACAGTTTCCTTTCCCAGCATGCTATCCACGCCGATCGTGTGGCGTCGCTGAAACTCTGCAACTGCGGCAGCCAGATTTCTGTCGTACACGCCGGTCTTCGCAGCAGAGCCTGAGTCAGTTGTAATGCCTTCCGCGGCGAGCCGCGCGCGGAGAGCTGATGCGACCTGCGGACTTACCGGCGCGCCGGGTTTCACTGCTTTGGTGGCAGGAATGGCGGGCCATCCGCCCTTCGCTACGATGTTTCGATAGTTCACCAACTGCTTTCGGAGTGCACCATAATCCTCGTCTGCTGGACGCATTGTCGCCAGCGACTTGTCCAGTGCCTCGACGCGCAGGTTACGGACGAGCGCACTATCGACGTTCTCTTCCTGCGGATCGATGTGCCAGGACTGGTTCACCGACTTTGGCTCTACCTGTCCCGTGAGCATGTCTTCGCCGAGTGCGGCGTATGATGCAGTCAGTAGCACGTCGGCATCTGCGAGCTGCTGTGCTGTGGGCTTGTCCTGCTTGGCAGCGACAATCGCTTTCGCAAGCGCGCCAATCGGGTAGACGTCCATTCGCATTCCTTCGCCCTCAGCGTTGAGCAGCGCTTTTGTCAGGGAGGTCGTGCGATTGTCGTGCAATCCATTATCGGTCAGCCAGAGCGGATTGTTTCCATAGATCTTGTAGAGCCTCTTCGCGTGATCCCACTCATCATCGTCGAGCTGGGAAGGCTTGCCTGCGGCAATTCGTTCCTGAAGGGCCGTCTTGATCTCTGCCGCGGGAATTCCACGGACCGACTTCAGCTCGGCTGGTGACCAGGTCTGGGCGGTCGCAGTTTCGCTGCTGTCGCCGCGCTTGCAAGCGAAGGTGCTGGCAAGGATGATAAAAGTGAGAAGTTTTCGCATGCACTCAGCAATGGCGAAACTCGGGCCAGCGCTGTTGACGGAGCCTAACCCCCTCAGGGGGTCAGCCAGTAGCTCACTTTAAGCAGGAAAATGTTTTTCGCCGGCGCGGCGAACAGGCGATCAAAGTCGCGATCGAGTGATACGCCATTGTCGAGGCGCGCGTCGTCGCGCGCCTGGGTCCAAACGAGGTAGAGCGTAGAGCCGGGTCTGTACTCCCAGCGCATGACCGCATTCGATCGCAGCTGCCTGACGTTGAAGTTCGGACTTGGCATGGAGAAGTCGGCAACTCCATCCGGCTGCAGGTCAATGGAATAACGGTTCGTCGCCGGATTGAACGAGATCCGATCCCTGCCGAACGTCGTGTATCGGGAGCCGTAGGCGGACGCACCCGGCGCTGTTACTTCCTTTATCGTCCGATAAGTGCCGCCGCTCACGAATGGCTGCGCATAGAGATCGAACGCGAGTGTGGGTGACACTGCCAGGCTCGCGCGCCCCACGAATGCTCCCGTGGTCTGGTGAAGATCGCCCATTATGTAGTGCGGCTTTCCGGCGACAGTTTGCGTGCGAATGAATTGTCCCTGGTTTCGATTCCAGGCAACGCGGGGAGCGAAGGACAGTGTCGTTGCACCGGAGGGTCGGACAGTTACACGAGGCATCAGCGCGAAATTATATCCGGCATCCTCCCGGAACCAGGTTCCGCCATTCGTGAAGTCGTAGCTGATTCGCTTCCTGGAATTGCTGGCCAGAGACAGTGACCATTCCGTGTACATGGGCAGCTTTAGTCCTGGGCCGCCGCGCAAATCCCACGGGGTGGTGACCGGAAGCCATGTTTGCACGAACAGCGATCCCGTCGCAAGATTGCGCGCCGTGCCGGTAAACGTGGCGTCCAGTGTGTTGCGCAACTGCTCGCCGCCAAAGCTCCATCCGGGAATCCAGTTGGAGTCAAAGGTCCAGCTCCGCAGCAAATTTCCCGGCTGGAAGTGCCGGTACCCAAAATTCGCGCGGGTGTAAACAACGTCCGCGTATGATTGAAACCCGATCTCGTTTACATCCAGTCCCGGCGATCGCACACCAATTGCCGCTGCCCAAATGCTGCTGCCCGCGATTTTTCGAGTGGTGCTCTCACCTCCCCAGCCGTACATCGAAGTAGCAGTTGTATCGAAGTCGATATGGTATGCATCGGGCCGCTGAAACCGGTGAACGGAATTTCTCTTCACAGCATTGATGGCGTTGAGTCCGCCATGAACTCGCGAGCCGACGAGCCAGCCAGTGCTCTGGTACTGATTGTTTCCGAAACGGTGAAACCAGTTGATTCCGGACGTGAACGCGTTGTCACGGAGGAACTCCAGCCGGGTGTCGGAGAGATTCCTGAGAGTTGAAGTGCCGATGAATCCAACACCGCTTCGTCCATTGCGAAAATCGCGTGCAAGCCGAACCACCGAATAGTTTGTAAGTGGCTCTACAGGCTCGGTCGTGATGACGCCATTTGCATCGGAGACCTCTGCCACGGCCCGTTCTGTTATTGCGTGAAGCACTCCGATGCCCCACCCATTCGCAGTCTTACCTGAGAGCTTTGCCGCAGCAAGAATTCTTGCGCTCGGCGGGGAGTCAGCAAATCCGCCCGGCTGTATCGACGCCGTCCGCTGCGGGGCTCTGCCAATCCGCCGTGAGTAAAGCATGGAGCCTTCCGGCGCGAGCGACCATCGAAAAAATTCAGATCCTTCGGTAAAGAAGGGCCGCTTTTCGGTAAAGAAAGTTTCGAACGAACCGAGATTTACAATCGAAGGATCGGCTTCTACCTGACCGAAATCCGGATTGATTGTCGCGGTCAGCGTCAGGCTGGACGATATGCCGTACTTGACGTCGGCGCCTGCCGAGGCTCCTGTCGCATTCCGTGAATAAAAAGGATTTAACGTCGAGCCCGGTTCGCGGGTGACTTTCGCAAGGGTGTAGGGAAGCACCTCGAGTCTGCGCGGAGCCTGTAGCGCATGATCACCGCGGAGCTCGCCGAAGAGCGAGACCGCGCGGCCGGAATTCGGAAGTACGGGGGCCCAAAATGAGATCTCCCCGGAGCTTCCATGCTCGCGGACGAACTGAAGTCCCCAGAACAGCGAATTGGTCTCCCGCGAACCACTGTATCGCAGCTGGGAAAGTGGGATGCGGAATTCGGCCGTCCAACCAAGCGAGTCTATCCGCGTTTCAACTTCCCAGACGGCGTCCCAGGTAAAATCCTCACGCGTGTCCTCGGAGAGCAATGCATCAACCTGAGCACCGCGCGGAGTCGTGAGAAACCCGAACGCTGTTCGCCTGTCCCGGTAGCTGTCGAAGTAGACACCTGCACGGTCCGAGGCAGAGCTCATGTCGTCCCGCCGTGTCAGTCTCGAAATGATGTCACCCGGGCGTTCATCAAACATCCGCAGTGCCACATAGACAGCGTCATCATCGTAGGCGACACGCGCAATGGTCCGGTAGGAAGATGCGTTGCCCGGATTTGGCTCGCGCTGAACGAAATTGGTGGCCGGGTCGGCGGCTTTCCAGATGGCGTCATCCAGTATTCCATCGATTTTCGGGGCGGTTCCGGGAGCCAGGGCGGCCCGCAGGATTCTGGGGATTTCGGCGGGTCCTGACTGCGCTGGGAGGCTGGGCGCGCAAAACACCGCAGCAATCAGGGAAAGCCACAAGCAGCCGATCAAATGCTTCATTTACATCCGATTCATGGGTGCCACCGGCGGGGGGGGTCCGGAGGGCAGTTTTGGATGCTCCAAGGTGGCTGCGAACCTAATTCTGGTCAAGCGTTTGCACTAGAAAAGTCTTGTTCGCAACCGCGAACCAGTGTATCCTTTGTAAACAGATGGATCGCTGCTCGTTTGCGGTTGCCCGTCGGCGCAGGGATTCACCTTTCGTTTTTCGGGGGGTCGATGATTCGAGCAGATCAAGCGACGAGTTCAGGGTCTCGCGCCAGGTGGCGGCGGCTCAGGGCGCGCGCGATTCAAATGACCGCCCTTTCCGGGCTTCTGGTTTCCGGAGCAATCTTCACCGCTGGCCAGTCCCGCCGTGCTTTTGTTGCGGCATCGGAGCCGATCCCCGTTTCCGGCGCTGTCGTGCTCGCAACCAAGCCAAAAATCGCCGACATCGTCGAGATGATCCTGGCGGCACCATCAAAGCCTTTCGAGCGTGGTCCGTTCCGCTCCATCCGCGGCGGAGAATCCGCGTTCAGGGTCGCCGAGATTCTTCGGAATTACACACGCGACCCGGCAAGGGCTGATCGGATAGCGTCGGCAATTGTCAGCGAGGGTACAAAACACAGCATTTCACCTTCGCTGCTTGTGGGCGTTTTGCTCACAGAAAATCCGCGGCTCGACCCGCAGGCAAGGAGCAAGGTTGGAGCACGGGGGCTGATGCAGGTAATGCCCTTTCACAGTGGAAAATGGGGATGCGGATCGCACGACCTTTTCGACATCGAGGCAAATATTTGTCACGGCGTCCGGATTCTAGAGCAGAATTTGAAGGACGAGCGCAACCTGGATCGCGCGCTGCTTGCCTATAACGGCTGTGTGAGGGGCAAAAACACGCCAAACTGCTACACCTACTCCCGTCATGTGCTCAAGTATGCCGACATGAGTGCGCGCGTCATCAATGGCACGACGGTGTCCGGATTTACGCAGGCACCGCCGCGGCCGAGCGCTATGCGGGCGAGCCTCAGGCGCATAAGGGAGTGGAAGATGACAGTTCCTTCCGAGCTCATCGTAAACGAATAAGTTCGTTTCAGTGCTTGATATGCAGGTGATATAGCTCCAAAGTTCTCCGCGTGAAAACCTTTGCGCGCCTATTGGTTGTGGCACTCTGCGTTGTGCCCGCCGCCTGCAGCGAATCCTCCCAGCTGCAGGGCAACTCCGGACCATCGGGCGGCACTATCGTGGTCGCAACAACCGCCGAGCCGGATGCCCTTTTTCCGCCGGTAACTGCGACCCTGCAAGGCCGACAGGTCACCGAGCTGCTATTCGACAACCTGGCTCAGGTCGGGACAGGGATGAACTCGCTGGGTGATAGCGGATTCGTGCCCCGTCTGGCGCAGAGCTGGACATGGGCGGATGACTCCCTGTCCATCGCGTTCAAGCTGAACCCCAAGGCTGCCTGGCATGACGGGCGTCCCGTTCGCCCAAGTGACGTTGTCTTCAGTTTTCACATCTATACTGACTCCACTGTGGGCTCACCGGTGGCAGCCCAGCTTTCGCAAATCGATTCGATATCTTCGCGAGATTCAACAACGGCTGTAGTCTGGTTCAAGCACAAATATCCGCGGCAGTTCTTCGACGCAGCTTCGCAGATGCTGATCCTGCCCGAGCACATTTACAGTGCTCCGGGCGACTCGGTTGTCAGAAAGGCCGCCGAGCTCAATCCGGTCGGGAGCGGACGGTTTCGTTTCGGCAACTGGAAGTACGGGGAGTCGATAACGCTCCTGGCTGATACTCTGAATTACCGTGGACGCCCAGGCATCGATCGCGTTCAGTTTGTAATCGCGCCGGAATTCACCACCGCCCTCACGAAATTCCTGACAGGAGAAGCGGATGTATTCGAGGCACTGCGCCCGGAAAATCTTGCCGATCTGTCAAAGCACCCGGGACTGAAAACGATCCGGCTTCCTGGAATGGCCTATGTATTCATGCAGTTCAACCTGCGGGATCCAAAGAATCCGGCAAACCAGCATGAGATATTTTCAAACAAGGCGTTGAGAACGGCCTTGTCGATGGCGCTGGATCGGGATGCGATGGTGCGCAACGTTTTCGACTCACTCGCCAGTGTCGCTGTGGGTCCGACAGTTCGCGCGTATCCAACTACGCCGAAATCACTTCCGCGAATTGCGTTCGACACGGAGAAAGCGCGCCGCATGCTGGACTCGCTTGGCTGGCGTGACACAAATGGTGATGGGGTTCGCGAGCGCAATGGCCGCGAGCTGACGTTTTCGATGCTGGTGCCGAGCTCGAGCCGCAGTCGGGAGCGCATGGCGGTACTGATACAGGAGCAGTTCCGCCAGGTTGGAGTGCGTGCCACCATTGAAAGCCTGGATTTTCCTGCGCTCATGCAGCGACAGTCGGATCGTGATTTCGACACGATGCTCTGGGCGTGGCAGCTTACTCCAAGTCCGTCAGGGCTCCGTCAGACATGGACCAGCACTTCGTCACGAACAAAGTCAGGATCGAATTTTGGATCCTATGAGAACCGGCAGTTCGATGTTCTGGTGGATAGCGCGCTTGCTGAAAGCAACTCCGAACGGAGCATTCAAATATTCGAGCGGGCTTACAAAGTCATTATCGATGATGCGCCCGCGATCTGGCTGTACGAACCCAAGACAGTACTCGGAGTTCAGGGGCGCATTCGAACTACGCCAATGCGGCCCGACGCCTGGTGGCTTAGCATCGCCGACTGGACTATCCCCCCAGGGGAGAGAATTCCGCGCGACCGGGTTCCGCCGGGAAAGTAGACCCCGTTTACGGGTGGGATACGGGTGAAGGAGCAGTTCCTCGCCAAGCCATTTTCGCTGACGGATCTGCTTGAAGTAGTTCGGAGAAGCCTCACGATCTAAACCGTCGTGAGCGGTGTATACATTACGATATGCTGTATGCACTGTTTGCGGGCTTCATGCTCGCTGTCGCTCCCCCCTCGTCAGCCCCGAAAGTCGGGTCCTACGTAGCCACGAAGTTTAATGACGCTCCTTTGCCGGGCGTCGCCACACTTCAAGCGACCGAGGGATTCAGGCACTGGGTGAAGCTCGAGCAGGCAGTTGTGCGCCTGCAGCAGAATGGCAAATTCACCGCGTCTTTCCGGTACTATCACCAGCACCTGCGCACCCGGGAGAAGGTCGGTCGATCGCAGATTCTCTCGAGGACTTATACCGGTAGATATGTAGTCCGGGGGAATACGATCACGTTTGTTCCCGAAAACACTGGGTCAAAGCAGCGATTGGCTCCCTTCCCGGGAACGATGGACGACACTGGAATGCACGTTCGCTACTCGGTTACTGATGGCGGTATCCGCCACAACCTGAAGCTCGACTTGCGGTACGATGCAACCTACTGGTAGATCATGGCGCGATGAAGGCGCGAACCTGACTGTAGGTTGTGACGTCGGTTAGCAAACTGTGGTGCGCGATTGCTGCGGTCTGGGTGTTGGTTGCGCCCGTGAGCACAGCGCTGGTATTTGGCAGGATCGCCTGATCCGCCGGTGACCACCAGGTTGCGTAACGAACGGCTCCCGGTGTTTCGTCTCCGGCATTGAGCGCGGTAATAAATGCCGAACTGGGACGCAGTTCGATGCAGGGCGTGAAGCCGCAGTCATTTGCTGTCGTCGTCCCATGATTGGGCCCGGCAAGGGAAACCCAGGCATCCACCCTTGCATCGCCGCCCAGGTTCTTGAGGTAGTACCGTGTTGACAAGCTGCCCATGGAGTGGGCGATGATGTCAACCCTGGTTGCAGCGGTCGAGCCAAGAATGTTGTCGACCTTGAGCTTGATTTCATCAGCGATGCTGATGTTTGACTGCAGGACGCCGTAGTTGATTGTGTACAGCTCCGAGTCTTTCCAGCCGGCCGCCTTGAACTGCGCAATCATGGTGCTCCAGTCATCCGAGTTTCTGGCGTACCCGTGGACGAAAAGGATCGGGTCATGACTGACGGGCACGATTGGAGTAATCGAGGTGTCAGCGGAACATCCAATTGCAGTGGCAACGGCGGCAATTGAAAGCAGTCTACGAATCATTGGAGTCATGGCTGTGCTGTGAGTTTGATGAAATAAAGGGCAAAGTGGATACCGCGGCGGGCTCTGGTCTGGCAATCCCTTTGCACTACGACTAACGCATTCGGAGGGTAACCAATGCGATTAATTGAATCGACAAGACAGCCGGGAAACCGCTCAGTGGGCGGGACGCTCTTTAGCGTGATTTTACATTCAGGAATTATCCTGCTTGCGGTGTTCGCTACTGCCCGCGCGGGAATAAAGAACGAGAAAGAAGACGCCCACAAAGTCAGTTTTGTAAAGGTGAAGCCGGCGGAACCGCCGCCGCCCAAAGCGGACGAACCGCCGCCACCCAAGAAAGCGGAACCACCCAAGCTGAAGAAATCGGCGCCAACGCCGCCGAAGATGACGCCTGTGACCCCCCCACCCGTCGCGGCTCCGCCCAAAGGATTTGAAGTCTTGCGCGCGCCGGTGACAGTACCTGTGGCCATTCCACAGATAGATCTGTCGAAGGCGGTAACGAACGAGGCCGATTTCAGCGGCAAGGGTGTAGCCGGCGGCTCAGCGAAGGGAACTGAAGGTGGATCTGGCGACAAGGATTCAAAGGGAACAGAGGGCGGTGACCCGAATCGCACGTATTTCGAGTTCCAGGTAGAGCAGGCGGTTCAGCCATTGGGTGGAGCCCAGCCACAGTATCCCGAGTCGCTGAGATCGAGCGGCGAAGAGGGCGAAGTTCTGGCGGAATTCGTCGTGAACGAGAACGGACGTGTGGAAATGAGCACCTTCAAGGTGCTGAGCTCGTCCAACCCCGCGTTCAGCAGTGCAGTCCGGAAAGCGCTTGGAGGTATGCGCTTTCGGCCCGCGAAGATCGGCGGACGCAGTGTATCGCAGGTTGTCCAGCAGCCGTTCCAGTTCAAGCTGAATCGCTAGCGTTCAGCGAGTTCAGTCTGATTGGTTGAAGGTTGGAGGGCCGTGGAGCATTTTCACGGTCCTCTCTTTTTATGGGCAGTCATGAAGATTGTACATGCAGTGGCGGCATTGCTGGTGTTGACGTCCGCGCTTTCGGCCCAGCCGGTTTCCGGGAAGCGCTACAATCGCATCATCATTCGAAACGCGACGATTGTGGATGGGAACGGGACGCCGGCATCGGGCCCTGCAGACATTACAATCGTGGGGAACAGGATTGCCGGCATCGCCTGGCGTGACCCGGTTGTTGCGGGTGGAGGGCCGAACGTTTCGGGGCGCGGGTCATCGAGCGATTCTGTGCCGGCCGACGTGGAAATCGATGCTACAGGCAAGTTCGTATTACCCGGCCTGATCAACGCGCACGCCCATATCCAGGATGAGCGTGGTCGTATTCCGCAGCCACTTGAATATGAATTCAAGATCTGGCTCGCATCTGGAATTACCAGCATCCGCGAAGTCGGCCACGACAATGTGCGCGCGCTGCTCCTGTTGCGCGAACAGAGCCGCACCAACTCCATCGAAGCGCCGCGAATCTTCGCTTATGGCCGCTTCTCCAATTCACCGGCTCCCAAATCGCCGGAAGAGGCGCGCGCGAGAGTTCGGATGTACAAGGAATTGGGGCTGGATGGCATCAAGCTTATGGGCACTGACCGCGACATCATGGCAGCAATGGAAGATGAAGCACACAAGGCTGGCCTTCGTGTTGCGCATCATGTGGGTGTCGAGGAGACAAACGCGTGGGACGACATAAAATTTGGCTCCACGAGCATCGAACACTGGTACGGAATTCCCGATGCTGCCATCACCGACAGGGTCCAGAACTTTCCGCCGACATACAACTACAGAAATGAAGTTGATCGGTTCCGGTATGCCGGCCATCTATGGCGAGAGGCGGATCCCGAGAAATTGGCCAGGGTGCTGGATGGAATGGTCGCGGCCAACGTGGCGTGGGTACCGACCTTTGACATCTATGAAGCGAGCAGGGACCTTCAGCGCGCGCAGACGCAGCCGTGGTTCAAGGACTACCTGCACCCGACGCTCGAGGAATTCTTTCGCCCGAATCCAGCGAATCACGGATCGTACTTTCTCGGCTGGACTTCCACTGACGAGACATTCTGGAAGGAGAACTACAGGATATGGATGGCGGCGGTGCGGGATTTTGAGCGCCGCGGAGGAGTAGTGGGTGCAGGCGACGATGCCGGGTTCATATATCAGATGTACGGGTTCGGCTTGATCAGGGAGCTGGAGCTGCACCAGGAGGCGGGGTTCAATCCGCTCAAAGTCATCCAGCACGCTACGGGGAATAATGCGCGTATTCTTGGGCAGGAGGAAAACATTGGCAGGGTGCGCGTGGGGTATCTCGCCGATCTGATCGTCGTAAACGGAAATCCGCTGGAGAACATCAAAGTGTTGTATCCAACGGGAGTGGACGTAATCCGGGACGGGAAGCAGGTCCATACGGGTGGTATCGAGTGGACCATCAAGGACGGGATTCCTTATCACGGTCCAACTCTGATGCAGCAGGTAAAGGAGATTGTTTCAGGCGCGCGCGCTCGCAAGGCAGATCTCTCTACTTCTTTCTAGCTCCTGGCAGGGGGAAAAAAGAAGCGCGGGCGATTACTCGCCCGCGCTTCTTTTCGTGTTCCGGTGTTCGCTAGCTGCGGAACTGATCCTGGCTGGAATTGCCATTTACGTTTTCCGGGGAGTTGGAGCGCTGTGCATTGAGGCGGTTACGTGAAGCTTCGCCTCCCTTGCGGCCAGCTACCCGAGCTTCTTCGCTGGTGAACTCGTGTGCAGTTCCTTTCTGGTGCGCGGCACGGCCTCCCTTGGAAGCGATCTCGCGCTGCTTCGCCGGGTCCATTGCTGCGAACCCACGCTGGGCTCGGGTTCCTTCCGCCCTCGAGCCGAAGCCCTGGTTCTGTTGATCTGCCATCCTTCCTCCAAAACCGCCACGCGGTTGCGCAAAGATTGTCATTCGGCCGCCCTAAGCGGCACGCGATTGCCACGATGAGGGGCAAGGTGCAGGCCGCGAAATGCCCACAGGCCGGAAATTGACATTTTTCGCCCATCAAACCCTGTTTTCCGACGCGGGAACGACTTGTGCGAGCCATAGCCGCTATCTTTTGCGCCTACGGCGAATTTGACATTCGAACTAGCACTGAGGTGAAATGGAACAAGCCGATCGGGAGATGATGTCGAAAATCGAGGTTCTCGCAGATCTCGAGCCCGTCGTGCACGACCTGATGGTCGCGCATGAGGCCAAGCGGATTCTCTGGTTCCCAAGCGAGTTGCTCAATCCTGCTCCGGGTGAGGATCCTGAAAAGCATATAAAAGATCTCCGCGAGCGGGCACGTGGAATCAGTGATCCGGCGCGCGTGGCCCTGGCGCTAAATCTCCTGACAGAGGAAGGCCTGCCGCACTTCCACAGGCTGCTCGCTGTCTATCTGGGCGACGCGAGTCACTGGCAGAAGTGGACGAATCTCTGGACTGCCGAAGAGGACCGTCACGGCGCTGTTCTGCACGACTACGTACACGACGCAAAGGTTTTCGATGGAGTGGTGATCGAGAAAATGCAGTTCGATTACATAAGGGCGGGTTTTGAGCCGTCGTGGGACAAGGATCCGTACCGGGTGTTTGTCTACACCTCACTGCAGGAGCGCGCAACGCAGGTATCGCACGCTAACACGGGCAAGCTTGCTTCCGAGTATGAGCCTACGATCGGAACGGTGCTTTCGAACGTCGCGAAGGAAGAGGCACGGCACTACACGTTCTATCGTACGATATTCAAGGAAGTCTTGAAGCGCGACCCGAATGTTGCGCTGGATTCAGCGGCGAGGGTGATGCCGGCGATCGACATGCCGGGCGTGAACATGCCGCACTTCCGCGAACTGGCGGATGTTGTTCGGAGGGCAGGCATCTACGGTCCGCGCGATTATCTCAAGATTGTCGAGGAGCAGATCAAGTTCTGGGCTGTCGACAAGATCGATGGACTCAATGAAGTTGGCCGCAAGGCTCAGGAAAGGATCCTGGAGATCCCGGCGCGGCTGGAGCGAATCGCCCAGGTAATGGAGAAAAAGTCGAAGCCCAAGACTTTTTCGTTTGACGTGATCTTTGCGAAGGAATTCGCGATGGATTGAGGTCGGTGTGGGGCTGCGAGGGAGTGTCTCCCGTCGCAGCTAGCTGGCGGAGCGTCGGCCAACCAAACTGCGGTTGGCTCTAGCTCCGGCAGACGCTGCTCTGGGAGACACACCCTCGCAGCCTGACCGTTAATTCTCCTGTTGAACTCCGTCGAGGCCTATGGCT
>JACDDZ010000329.1 GCA_013816695.1 Gemmatimonadaceae bacterium | reverse complement strand
TGCTCAAGGACGCGGCGCGTGCGCTCGACGATGCATTCTGGCAGGAAGCTTATGGAGACAGGAACGCTTTGCTCGCAGGGATCAGCGATCCGGCGATGCGTCGCGTTGTGGAGTTGAACTACGGTCCGTGGGATCGTCTCGATGATAACCGCCCGTTCGTTCCCGGCGTCGGGCCAAAGCCTGCATCCGCGAATTACTACCCGCACGACATGACGAAAGCGGAATTCGAGGCCGCTGTCGTCGGGGGAGGCGCGCGAGCCGATTCACTCAAGAGTCTTTATACAATCGTCCGGCGCGATGCATCCGGGAGGCTGTACGCGATTCCTTTCCACGTAGCATTCAGAGCCTCGCACCAGCTTGCCGCATCCAAGCTGCGCGCCGCGGCTGCTTTCGCTGACGACCCGGGCCTCAGGCGCTATCTCGAGCTGCGGGCTGATGCGCTGCTCACTGACGATTACCAGCCGAGCGATCTCGCGTGGATGGACATGAAGAACAACACACTCGACATCGTGATAGGTCCAATCGAGACGTACGAGGACGGGTTGTACGGGTACAAGGCAACCCATGAAGCGCTCGTTCTCGTGAAGGACAAGCAGTGGAGCGCCCGTCTTGCGAAATACGTTGGCATGCTGCCGGCACTGCAGCGCGGCATACCTGTAGCGGAGGAGTACAAGAGGGAAAGTCCGGCGACCGGATCGGACCTGAACGCGTACGATCTCGTCTTCGTTGCAGGTGATGCAAACTCCGGTGGAAAGTCCATCGCCATCAATCTTCCAAACGATGAAGAGGTCCAGCTCAAGAAAGGAACCCGCCGGCTTCAGCTCAAGAACGGGATGCGCGCAAAGTTCGATGCCATTCTCGTCCCCATCGCACGCGAACTGATCGTCGCTGACCAGCTTTCAGGCATCACATTCGATGCCTTCTTCGAGAATGTCATGTTCCACGAAGTGGCCCACGGACTCGGCATCAAGAACACGATCAACAACAAAGGACCAGTCCGGATCGCACTCAAGGAGCGCTACTCGGCACTGGAAGAAGGAAAAGCTGACATTCTCGGCCTGTACATGATCCGCCAGCTGAACGCCGCAGGAGAGCTGGGCAAGGAGAATCTCGACAACAACTACATCACTTTCGTCGCAAGTCTTTTCCGTTCGGTGCGGTTTGGCGCAGCGGACGCACACGGGCGCGCCAACGTCATCGCTTTCAATTTCCTGGAAAAGATTGGTGCGTGGACGCGCGGAGCGGATGGAAAGTACCGCATCAATACTGCAAAGGTTCGTGAGGGCGCCGATGCCCTTTCGCAGCGGATACTGCTGATCCAGGGAAATGGCGATTATGACGCGGCAGCGGCCCTGGCAGCCGAGTATGGCAAGATCGGTCCAGTGCTTCAGGCGGATCTCGACCGCCTCAAGTCCAGGTCAATCCCAGTGGACATCATTTACGACCAGAATTAGCGCTCCTACCCCAGCGGGGTCACATGAACGGACACTTTGTAAGTGCGGTTTTCACGTGTATTGCTCTTTCGACGATCACGCTGGGGGCGGGCGCTCAGTCCCGGGTAACAAACCTGGGAGCACTCTCCGGAAGCGTTGTAACGGAGGCGGGAGTTCCTGTCACTGGCGCAAATGTTCGCGTCAGTTCCTCAGCCGGTGGCAGCCCTCGCGAGGATACGACTGATTCACACGGTGTTTTTCATTTCACCGGACTTCCGCAGGGCTTCTATAGTCTGACGGCACGGAAGATCGGATTCCGCGAGGCCGCGCTCCTTTCGCTACGCATCATTACCGGACAGACGGCAGAAGTGCGCGTCGCACTCACAGCGTCGGCAACACAACTATCCACAGTCACTGTGCGGACGTCGTCGGTTACAATCGATGCATCAACTCCGGAGCTGTCGCAAAAGATTTCCATAGAAGAGGTGAAGCAGGTGCCAAAAGGCCGCGATGCTGCTGCACTAGTTGAGCTAGTGCCGGGAGCTCACCGGGGGTTTGTATGGGGCGGCGCTGGAGATGCGGCAAACAATTACCTGCTGGACGGAATTCCCGTAAATCACCCCGGGGTTGGGGGAGATTTCCTCACTCCGGGAATTGACTGGATTGAATCGCTGGAAGTGCGCGGTCTTGGCGCGGGTGCAGAGTACGGGAGCTTTCAGGGCGGCATCATAAGCGCTGTGACCAAGACGGGCGGCAACGATCGGCATGGAGCGGTGCACGTCAACTACATCTCACCAATGCTTACGTCGTCGAACATCCAGCCGCAGGAAGAGGGCGCTGAGCAGACTAAACGGACTGAAATCAGCGGTGAAGCTAGGGGTCCTTTGGCGAAAGACCGTCTCTTTTATTTTGTGACCTCGCAGTTGATAAAGCACGACCTTCATGTGCCGCGCATTCGGGGTGCCCAAGAAATCATTTTCCGTGAGGACAAGCAGGACTTCACCGATCTCCGCGGACTTGCGAAGCTGACATTTCTTCCAGGTCTCGGCAGCAGTATCGACCTGCTCGCTGGCGGCGCGCATAATGACGTCGAGCGCGCGGATCTTAACGGGATCGACGCCGCCGAAGCTTCGCGAAAAGTCGAGGAGCGAACCACTTTCTATTCGCTCGGTTGGAC
>JACDDZ010000328.1 GCA_013816695.1 Gemmatimonadaceae bacterium | reverse complement strand
AGCGAGCATCGTTTGCATGCCCGCGGAATCAAGAAAGAGAGCTACTTTGCCTTGAGGACTTTGAACTTTGTCCAGACCAGAATCGTTGTGCAGTTCTGAAGCGATGAATATTCGGACGGAACATCGAGTGGATGATACACCTCGATCGCGGCAATCCTCGCCGGGAGAACGGCTTCATCCACATAGCCAGGGCTGCTCATGATCCACTCCGTCCCGTCTATGAACATTCGGATACAGGCCTGGTCCGCGGTGGTCTTTGCATCGCGTGTTGACCTGATGAAACCACGTCCTTTCAATGGATCATGGGTCAATCCAGAAACCCGTCCAAGAATTTCGGATAACCGCGGGTTTCGCTGTTTTTCAATGTCTTCGGCCAGCAGGAACGTACCGAGGCCCGTTCCCTTCCTTTGGGTAAATCCAACCCGACTGAGACCAACATTCGCGTTTGCGAGAACCTGGACGTCTTCGAGCATGGGCACCGATTTTGACATTACATAGGCAACGCTGCCGTTCTGCACTGGAGTGACCAGTACGGGGAAGGCAATCGCTGAGTACCCAATCTTGCGCGCGACGATTATCTGCGTACCGGTCATGACTCCAGAAAGCGCGAAATGGCCGGTCGAATCGGTCATTGTCGACAAGCCTGTTCTTTCAATACCTACGTATGTACCGCTCACAGCGAGTCCAGTGGGATCGCCGATGCGACCCGAAATTGCACCCACGCTCCGACTGTCGGGGCTGCGGATTGCAATGTCTGTAGTGATAACAGGCACACTTCCAATTTCCACTTCCATGTCGGGTGCCTCGATTCCGCTGCGCGATGCTTGCATGCGTACCGAAACGTCGATGGGAAGGCCGCAGGCCTTAAACGTGCCGGCATCATCGGTCACTGAAACGACGGCATGCGGAGTCAGGTGCAGTGTTTTCTTCTCTTTTACTTCGTAGTCGGTCCACTGAAAAGTCACATGCGACGCGGCTACCGGCAGCCTGGTATCGGGATCGATTACGCGACCAATCATCGCGCCGGTTTTCTTGTCTCTTGGCCTGACATTGCATAGCTGGCGCAGGAGAGAACGGCCTGAGGGCACGGCTACGACGAGAATTCCAGCGCTGTCCGATCCAAGCTTGAATGGATGGGACCCGATGGAGATTCCAAGACTTTCCAATATTGGATGGAAAACCCCAAGTTGCTTGGTACCGGGAGGCACACTGTCGAACCGAAAGCGGCCAAGCGAATCGGTAACGGCAGTTCTAGTGGTTCCGGTAATCGTTACTTCGGCCCCGCTGAGCCAACCACCATGGAGACTATCCGCGACGGTTCCGAAGACACTCGCCGTTTTCTGCGCGGAAGTGATCGCCGGGCAAGCGAGAGCGGTGGCTGCAAGGAAAGCGGCAATAGACTTCTTCACACTGATATTCTCGGGTGCGCGCGGGGAAGCCGCAAGCTGAAAATGAAATGGCGCCTTGCCCCCCGCTCTACCCGACGACGCATATGCCATATTTCGTTTTCACTCACGAACCATTTGTGAAATAATTCTCATGGCAATAAAGAGCTCGACAGCTGTGTGGCCTGCGCCCGTATCCGTCAACTCACGGGTGGCACTCGTGTCTCCGTCCGGTCCGGTTCGCTCGGCCAGGGACATCGGAGCTGCAGAGCAGAACGCCCGGGATATTGGCTGGCTCCCGGTTGCGACAGCTAATGCCGGAAAAAAGTCAGCGTATCTGGCGGGCGCAGATATAGACCGAGCGAGTGATCTCAACAGTGCATTTCGCGACGAGAGCATTGCGGCGCTCTGGTGTGTGCGCGGCGGGTACGGAGCCATACGGATCCTGGATCAACTGGATTACGACGCGTTCATCAGGGCGCCCAAGGCGCTCATCGGCTATTCGGACATCACGGCACTTCATGCAGCTATCGCTTCACGCTGTGAGGTGGTGAGTTTTCACGGACCTACTGCGCGCGGCAAGCATTCGAACTTTTCGCGGAACTCGTTCGTGAGAGCAATAATCCAGCACCAGAACCCGTGCGGCGCGTGGCCTGAGGCGCGAACCATTCGAGCAGGCACCGTCAGGGGCAGAGTGGCCGGCGGCAACCTCTCTCTTGTCGCGTCGCTTATCGGCACACCGTATCAAATCGATCTTTCTGACGCGATCCTTGTCATAGAAGACATCAACGAAGCGGTATACCGCGTTGACCGGATGATGCACCAGTTGCTGCTCTCAGGGTCGCTCGATAAATGCGCTGGAATCGCAGCCGGCGCCTTTACACTTCCAGCCGACGACAACGACTCTGCCGATCGCTCAGTTGATGAAGTTTTCAGCGAGATTGCGGAACGCCTGGGAATCCCCTGTTTGTCCGGAGTTCCCGTGGGTCACATAGAAGATCAATGGACCGTTCCACTCGGCGCCGACGCTGAACTCGATACGGCGGAAAAACGCCTCGACATTATCACGCCAAACACAACCGGATCATGACATTCAAGACAGGCGCCGAACTCGTGGAAGAAGCGCGTCAGCGCATCGAAGAGATATCACCGAGTGCGACCAGGGCAATTCACCAGGCGGCAGAGGATGTCGTCTTCCTCGATGTGCGTGAGCCCAACGAGTGGAACCTGGGC
>JACDDZ010000327.1 GCA_013816695.1 Gemmatimonadaceae bacterium | reverse complement strand
ATGTCCCATCGCCGGCTAATCCGCCTTCGGGGTGCGTATTCCACCCCAGGTGTCATCACCCGGCAAAGGACGCAGCCTGCGCGAAAATAGTCCCCCCGCTCGAGCTCAAGGCGGACGGGCACTATGCAGCATGCATCAAACAGCCACCCACGCGTGTAGGTTGGGATGAGCAGAAGGCGGCAGGTGCTGTCAATCCGCCTGAGCACTATCTTCCCGTGGCTGCGCTCCACGCGTAGCCCCGGTACGCCGCAGTAAAACCTTAAGAGGGTAGCATATGGCGCAGGATAAAAACGTGTTCGAGCAGCCAGGGGCAGCAACTGTTACTCACGACGAGCCACCTCCGGGATTCGCGGAAAGTGATCGCACGGGGTTCTTCGGTCATCCCCGTGGGCTGAGTACGCTCTTCTTCACCGAAATGTGGGAACGGTTCTCCTACTACGGCATTCGTCCTCTGCTGGTCCTCTTCATGTCCGCCGCGCTCATGGAAGGCGGATTCGGATTCGATCGGGGACAGGCCTCTGCAATCGTCGGCATTTACGCTGCATGCGTCTACCTGGCCTCCCTGCCCGGCGGATGGATCGCCGACCGGTTGCTCGGCTTGCGACGCGCAATTCTCTATGGCGCAGTGCTCATTTCGCTTGGCCACGTCTGCATCGGATTGTCCGCATTCGGGCACAGCAAGCTCCCATTCTTCCTCGGGCTGATTCTCATCGTGATGGGAACGGGGCTGCTCAAGCCGAACATCTCTGCGATTGTTGGCGATCTCTACCCGGAAGGCGGAGCCCGCCGCGACGCAGGATTCTCGATTTTCTACATGGGAATCAACATGGGCTCGTTCTTCGGCCAGCTGGTCACCGGATTCCTTGGAGAAACTGTTGGCTGGCACTGGGGATTTGGGGCCGCCGGCGTTGGAATGCTGCTCGGACTTACGATTTTCGCGATACGCGCCAAAGGCACGCTCGGAAATCTTGGACTGGCACCGACCCGCAACGCTGATCCTGTGAAGCAGGCGAAGTCGGAGCGGACCGTGAAGCTCGCGATTGTCGGCGGACTTGCTGCAATTGCCATCGTTGTGTTCCTGGCTGCCACCGGCGCGATGCAGATCGATCCGCAAGCTGTCGGGCAGAAGATGGCGTACGTTCTCGTAGGAATCGCTGTCGTGTATTTCCTCTTTCTCTTTATAGCAGGCGGACTTTCCTCCGCAGAGAAAAAGCGGGTTGGCGTAATTGCAGTCCTTTTCGTTTTTGCGGCCATCTTCTGGTCGGCGTTCGAACAGGCGCCTACAGCACTCAACCTGTTCGCTCGTGACTTCACCGATCGCCAGCTTGGCGGATTCGAAATTCCGGCAACATGGTTTCAGTCTGTGAACTCGCTGTTCATCATCCTGCTCGCACCGGCCTTTGCGGCTCTCTGGGTGAAAATGGCCGGACGCGGCGGCGACTTCTCCAGCCCGGCCAAATTCGCTCTCGGTCTTTTTCTGGCCGGGCTCGGGTTTCTGGTCATGATTTTCGCAGCGAATCTCGTGTTCCAAAGCGGTGGGACCATCAAGGTTTCGCCCTGGTGGCTGGTCGCGAGCTACTTCTTCCAGACGCTGGGTGAGCTTAGCCTCAGTCCTGTTGGATTGTCATCGATGACGAAGCTCGCGCCGCGCAAATACGTGGGGCAGATGATGGGTATCTGGTTCCTTGCATCCGCGGTTGGAAACCTCATTGGCGGACTCGCAGGTGCGAACGTAGATCCGGAGAAGCTGGAACAGATGCCGAAGCTCTTCACCACCACGACACTTTCATTGATGGTGGCGGCGGCCGTGCTCCTGGCGCTTGTAGTTCCGATACGGAACATGATCAGACAGTCCCCGACCAACGCAACTACATAACAGCCGCAACGCGCTTCGAGTTTTCTGTTTGTCCGTTGTCGTTATCAGTTGACAAACGACGGCAACGGACAGACGAATACGGCAGACGCGCAGTTTGTCGTTACGGCCAGTTGAAGATGCTTGTAGGAATCGACTTCTCCCGTGACACCGCTACGTCACCCGGCTCCCTCCAGAACATTCGCGTCAGGTTCTGACTGGAAATCCTGACCTCGAACTTTCCGTTGCCTCCCTTCACGCGCGGGAAGGCGAAGTCCAGTCGCCACAGCCTCTGCGATCTAGGCGGCAAAGCGGCCAGCAGGCTGAAGCCGACAGTCTTACGGGTCGGTGTCGTTACACCCAGCGGTGCATCACCCGCCCAGATTTTTCCCGACTGCGCAAACGCTCCCACGCCGACACTCGCGATTTTCTTGACTCTGCCCAGGAAATAACGGCTCTCCAGCTTGCTGATAAGGCGACGTGAGCCACCTTCGTCACCGCGCCGGTAACCGAGCATTCCGCCCTCGCGGTCAGCGAGCGTCAGTTGAAAGGGAACCCGCTGCCGCCATCCCGCCCCCCACTCGACACTAGGTGTCACAGTGAGACGCGTGAACTTCTTGAGGTAAAACGCCGCACGTCCTGAGGCAAGCATTCCATCGAACTCGTTAGTCATGCTGTTGTGACGCGCTTCACCGTTCACAGTCAACGCTCCGTACGCCTCGGGCGATCCCGTTCCGGCGAAAATATCGGCTGACATGAAATAATCCC
>JACDDZ010000030.1 GCA_013816695.1 Gemmatimonadaceae bacterium | reverse complement strand
GCGCACGGTGCGCGCGAATGGAAAGGGGTCCAGCCGTAGCAGCGGCCCATTTCTCGTGCGCCCTCTTTCGACTGACGGCACTTTGACTTTCAACAAGAAGCGGTATCGCGGCGAGCTGATTGTTAGCTTGACCGACACGGGCATGCTGGTGGTCAACAGGCTCCCAATGGAGTCGTATCTGCGCGGCGTCGTCCCCCTCGAGATTGGCAGGCGCACGCGTGATGAGATTGCTGCCGTGGAAGCGCAGGCAGTTGCGGCGCGAAGTTATTCGTACAGCCACATTGGCGTTACGACGCGGCCATTCGACATGTATGCGACGGTGCAAGACCAGGTGTACGGCGGCGTAGACGCCGAGACTGCGATCACTGACGACGCTGTCCGGTCAACTGCCGGAATGGTTCTCAAGTACGCGGGCCGTGTTCTCGTGAATACGCCTTACAGTTCGACCTGTGGGGGAAGCACTGCGGCCACCAGCGAAGTCTGGTACAAGGAGCCCGATCAGCCTTTCCTGCAGCGTGTGAGTGACCGGATTCCCGGCACGGATAAATATTATTGCGACCCGAGCCCGCGCTTCAGCTGGACGCAGACATTCAATGGTGACCAGCTGAATACCGTAATCACGAAGTACCTGGCCAACTACACTAACGCGCCGAAGGGCGACCTGGGTCGGGTGAGAATGGTACGCGAGCTTGGGCGGACGGAATCGGATCGCGTACGTGCGCTCGAGATTTCCACTGATCGCGGCACCTATACACTTCGCGGCAACGATGTTCGTTTTGTGTTGCGTGATCCAGCTGGCGCGATTCTCAACAGCACCTATTTTACCACCGAACTTTCCACCGGCTCTTCCGGCGGGGTTCAGCAGCTCACGCTGAAGGGTCGCGGGTACGGTCATGGAATCGGCATGTGCCAGTGGGGCGCCATCGGCCGGGCGCGCGCGGGCCAGGACTACAAAACGATTCTCACGACGTATTATCGTGGAACGACGGTAGAAAAAATCTGAGCCCGGGGCGGAGAATGAAGAGTGCCTGAAACGGTGAAAATTGGGATGGTGGGTGCCGGCGCGATTGCCCAGCTGGCACACCTTCCGGCACTCTCGCGTCTGCGCGGCGCGGAGTTGGTCGCGCTTTGCGACAATGACGGACCGAAGGCCAGCGCGCTCGCAGACCGCCTCACAATCCCGTACGTCTTCACTGACCTGGAAGACATGCTGGAAATGGATGGCCTCGATGCTGTCATTCTCACCACTCCGAACCATCTTCACGAGCCGCACGTATTTAGCGCTCTCCGCGCCGGTGTACATGTTTTGTGTGAGCGTCCCCTGTCGCTGACTTCGACAGGTGTAGAGCGAATTCTCGCGGCGGCGGCGAAGGCGGACAGAAAGGTTGTTGTCGGCACAAACCACAGGTTTCGGAGTGACGTCCAGCAGCTAAGCCGTTTCCTGCAGGGCGGTGAGCTGGGAAAACTGCTTGGCATGCGGTCCGGACAGTATCACCTCCGTACGCAGCGCGAAGGTTGGCGCATGCGAAAGGCGGAAGCGGGCGGAGGCGCATTCCTGGAGCACGGCTATCCGATGCTCGATCTCGCGCTCTGGCTCGCCAATTTCCCTCCCGCAGTGCGCGTCATGGCCCACATGGACAGGCCGAAAACTCCGGGGGCCGTTGAAGACTCGATGTTCGTTCACCTGGAGTGTGCTGGGGTGAGTTTTGTTTTTGACGTATCATGGTGCTACGTAGGTGAGAACGAGAGATGGTGGTTCGAAGTTCTCTCGAGCCGGGGAAGCGCAAGGCTGGCTCCACTGCGGGTGGTCAAGGACTTGAATGGACGTCCGACCAACGTTTCGCCGAGCGGGGCTGCGGCGCGCGAAAGCGTTTTCCTCCAGTCGTATCGCGCCGAGCTGGCTCACTTCGTCGCCGTTGTACGCGACGAAAGTCCCTACGATCCACCGCGGGATCAGATAGAGGTCATGCGCATCATGGAAGCCATTTACAAGTCGGCAGAACAGGGACGAGAAATAGTTTTCTAGAGGCGCGCGCGCTTCATCCTTTCAGAAAACAGGAACCAGCACACGAAGGCCAGCGCAACCTGGACAGGCATCGCGAGGCCTATGATTTCGCCATTGGGCTGGTCGAGTGCAGGGAGTACCTGCAGGAAAAAGCCGAGCACCGAAAGTCCTGCGCATGTGAACGCCAATCCCATCACGGTTCTTCGAACTCGCACGACCTTGAACGCAAACGGGATGAGTACTCCGAGCAGCAGGAGGAGCGGATTCAGTTGCAGGATATTTTCGTTGCCGCGCATGAAGACGTGATTTGTGACCGTCCAGGCGAGAATCAGCGCCAGTCCTGCCAGTCCAGCGACAACGCACCAGAGCGAAGCCGTAAAACGGAGCAGTGTTTTAGTGGTGCGAAGTCCGGTGACCGACAACCACAAAAGGAGGATGAACAGAGTGGCGATACCAAACCCGAAAATCGCGAACCCGACCGCATAGTTTGGCGCGGTTACCCTGTCCGCTGGCCGGCTTGAAGCGGCGAGATCGAGTTCGCGAACCACAAGTGGCTCTGCTCTTCCGCTTTTTACGGAGACGGAAACCTTGCGCAGGTGGTCCCGCAGTTTCAAGGGCAGAAACATTTCCTGCCATTGTGTGAGGTTGACGTCAGCGGCGTGTCCCAGGGAAAACTCCGCTCCCGTGTAGGCGAGCTTGTCGTCGGCGAGGAGCCGCAGGGTGTGAGAACGAAAAGTGGTGTTGGTGAATACAGAATCGGTTTGCGCTTTTATCCCGCCGGTCAACACCTTGTCGATAATGTCCCGGGGTAAGGTAGAGCAATTGTTCAGGTAGTAGTCGTAGGTGTAGTACCGGTTTTCCGGGAGCGCGTTGATCTCCGCGAGACTCTGGACCTGCAGGCGCTGCTGCGGAGAGAGGTTCAGTTCCTGCGCCCAGACCGAGCGCTTCTGGTCGATGTACAACTGCAGCATCGCACGCATCTCGAAGCCGGCCATCGAGTACCGCATCCGTCCCCGCGCGAGCCTCGCAATGAAGTCCTTGTCATTGAAGTCGAAGAGACCCCAGTTGTATGCGACATCCCGCTGCCTTGCCGCGTCATGAATCCAGATGGCTGTGTGACCGAACTTCTCGAAGATCGCGTCACCAGGGCCCATCGTCATCAGGTAGACGGTTAGTTCCTCACCAGGGATTGGCGTTGGAGTAGCCGAGAAGTTTTGGGCAGTCGCGACGCTTGCGTTTGCGCTTGAGAATAGTGCGCCGATCAGGAGACAATTGCGGAAATTCATGACGCAAAACTACAACTGGGGGGCGGAAACTGCTGTACGCGGTTTTAGTTGCAGTTCCATCCGGCAAGTGTAGGATTCATTGACCTCCTCCAACTAGCGCAATGCAACGACCCTCTCGCCTTCTCCTCTTCGCGCTTCCTACGCTCATCTCCTGCGCCATGCACGCACCGTCATCCCAAGCCGATCTCGTAGTCAATAACGCCAGGATCTGGACGGGCAATGCTACCCGCCCATGGGCACAGGCACTCGCGGTGAAGGGAGACCGAATCGTAGCGATCGGTTCCGGCGCGGAAGTGGCCAAGCTCACCACATCTCGGACGCAGGTGGTCAACGCGGACGGCCAGTTCGTTGTACCCGGATTCATCGATTCACATGTGCATTTCGTTACCGCGGGCGCGCAACTGGCGGGCGTGCAGTTGCGGGACGCGAAGACACCCGCCGAATTCATTGCGCGGATCAAGGCTTTCGCTCAGACCCTGCCTGCAGGAACCTGGATAGAAGGGGGCAACTGGGATCACCAGAACTGGGGCGGTGACCTTCCGCGCAGCGAATGGATTGACTCGGTGACTCCAGCTCATCCAGTCTGGATTTCCAGGCTCGATGGTCACATGGCGCTTGCCAATAGCGCGGCGATGAAAGCCGCTGGTGTGACGCGCGACACCAGGGAAGTCGAAGGCGGAGCCATAGTGCGGGATGCGGCCGGGAATCCCTCCGGAATCTTCAAGGACAACGCGCAATCGGTCATTGACCGTGTCGTGCCCGACTGGACTGCTGACACGCGCGACAGGGCGCTTGCAGCTGCGATGCAATTCGTTGCGTCCAAGGGTGTGACGTCGGTGCATAACATGGGGTCATGGGCCGACCTCGCGACCTTCGAGCGCGCGCACAAAGCTGGAACGCTGAGGACGCGGATATACGCGGCGGTTCCACTCTCATCCTGGGAAAAACTGCGGGACACTGTCGCTGTACGAGGCCACGGCGACGAGTGGCTCCGCATTGGAGGGTTAAAGGCATTCGTCGATGGCTCCCTCGGATCGCATACAGCAGCGATGTTCGAGGCGTTCAGCGACCTGCCCAGTGATTCAGGACTGCTCGTGGAGACTCCGGAAGACCTTTACAGGATGACGAGCGGTGCCGACAAGGCAGGTCTACAGGTTCTTGTCCATGCAATCGGCGATCGCGCCATACACCTTCAGCTCAACATTTTCGAGCGTGTAGCGAAGGAGAACGGTCCACGCGACCGCCGCTTCCGGATCGAGCACGCGCAACACATAGCCCCGAGGGACATCGGCCGTTTTGCCCAGCTCGGCGTTATTCCGAGCGTGCAGCCGTATCATGCAATCGACGATGGACGGTGGGCCGAAAAGGTCATCGGTCACGAGCGAGCCAAAACCACCTATGCTTTCCGATCCCTTATCGATGCCGGTGTACGGCCTGCCTTCGGGAGTGACTGGTTCGTTGCTCCGCCAACTCCGCTCGAAGGGATCTACGCTGCGGTCACTCGCCGCACCCTCGATGACAAGAATCCTGGCGGTTGGATTCCCGAGCAGAGAATCGCTGTGGAGGAAGCACTTCGAGCGTATACGATGAATGCCGCGCGCGCGTCCTTTGACGAAGCCAACCGCGGATCGCTCGAGCGCGGAAAGCTTGCGGACTTTGTCATCATCGACCGCGATCTCACAAAAATCCCTCCAGAAGAGATTCGAGACGCCAGGATCGTCCGCACTGTAGTTGGTGGGCGCACCGTATTCTCCGCCGACACACCCAAATACGACGTGATCATTCGCGGCGGAACAGTCTACGACGGAAGCGGCACGCAGGGAGTCGTGTCCGATGTTGCAATCAGCGGTGATACGGTCGCTGGGGTGGGCGACTTTTCCAGCGCCACGGCAACGCACATTGTCGATGCGCGAGGACTCGCTGTCGCTCCCGGTTTCATCAACATGCTGAGCTGGGCGACTGAATCGCTGCTTATTGATCCGCACAGCCAGGGGGATATCAGGCAGGGCGTGACGCTTGAAGTCTTCGGCGAAGGCGAATCGATGGGCCCGGTGAACGCCGCGATGCGGAACGACATGATCGAATCCCAGGGCGACCTCAAGTTCGATGTTCCCTGGACAACCCTTGGGGAGTACCTCGAACACCTCGAGCGGCGCGGTGTCTCGACGAATGTCGCTTCGTTCATCGGGGCGACCACAGTTCGCGTGCATGAACTCGGGTATGTCGATCGCCGTCCCACTGGCGAAGAACTGTCCCGAATGCAGGGTCTTGTCCGCTCGGCAATGGAAGAGGGCGCGCTCGGCGTCGGGTCGTCGCTCATCTATGCGCCTGCGTTTTACGCGAAAACCGACGAGCTGATAGCTCTTGCGAAGGCAGCCGCGCCTTACGGGGGGCGGTACATCTCGCACATGAGAAGCGAGGGGAACCGGCTTCTCGAGGCGGTCGATGAGCTCATCACGATTTCGCGTGAAGCGGGCGTGGGTGGCGAGATTTATCACCTGAAGGCTGCGGGAAAACAGAATTGGGGAAAGCTCGACGCAGTAATCGCCAAGGTTGATTCTGCGCGCAAAGCAGGCCAGGACGTGACAGCCGACATGTATACGTACCCGGCGGGATCCACAGGTCTCGATGCAGCGATGCCTCCATGGGTTCAGGAGGGCGGGTACAAGGCGTGGGCCGAGCGCCTCAAGTCGCCTGAAGTTCGTGCGCGCGTTGCACGGGAAATGAAGTCGCCAACCAACGACTGGGAAAATTTCCTTCTCGCAGCAGGTGCCGATGGAACGCTGCTCGTCGGCTTCAAGGCCGACTCGCTCAAGCAGTACACGGGGAAGACACTGACTGAAGTTGCGAGGCTGCGCGGAAAGTCAGCGGAAGAAACAGCGATGGATCTTGTCATCCTCGATGGCAGCAGGGTCCAGGTTGTATACTTCCTGATGTCCGAGGAGAATGTAAAGAGGCAGGTTGCGCTCCCCTGGGTGAGTTTTGGATCGGATGCCGGCTCGATGGCGCCGAACCTTCCTTTCACAAAGTCCAGTACCCATCCGCGAGCATACGGAAACTTCGCCCGTGTGCTTGGCAAGTATTCACGCGACGAAAAGGCACTGACTCTGGCAGACGCTGTGCACCGGATGTCCGGTTTTCCGGCTGCCAATCTGAAGCTCAGGAAGCGCGGGGGGTTAAAGGCCGGGTATTTCGCTGACGTAGTGGTATTCGATCCAGCCACAGTCGCCGATCACGCGACATTCGAGAAACCCCACCAGTATTCGACGGGCATGAGGCATGTGTTTGTGAATGGGGTTCAGGTTCTCCGGGACGGAGAGCATACGGGAGCCACGCCGGGACGCGTAGTGCGCGGCCCGGGATGGAAAGGCTGGCCAAAGTAGGCCTTTCCACGCCATGCACGGGCGCCCAAATTCCCTCTGGACACTATTTCCCGCCGTTCACAAACCCCGAGCCAAATGAACCGCAATATTCGCCTCGCTCTCTCCGGAGCCGCCTTTCTTGTCGCCGCTTCCGGACTCTCCGCCCAGTCAAAAACTTCACGCGACATCCTTCCGTTCAACGCGACTGAAACGACGCTCCCGAACGGCCTGAAAGTCATAGTGGTTCCGACTGGCTTTCCCAACATTGTGTCGCTGCAGATCCCCGTTCAGACGGGTTCTCGCAACGAAGTCGAGGAAGGGAAATCGGGATTCGCGCACTTCTTTGAACACATAATGTTCAAGGGAAGCAAGGAGATTAACAAGGAACGGGCGAATCAGATCCTTACAGCTGCAGGGGCGCGGGAAAATGCGTACACCACCGACGACTTCACGAACTACTACATAACGTTCGCGAAGGAAGACCTGGAAACGATGCTAAAGCTCCAGGCTGAGCGATTCCAGCATCTCGAATATTCCGAAGCCGAATTCAAGACAGAGGCTCGTGCAGTCCTTGGCGAGTACAACAAGAACGCTTCGAACCCCACGCAGAAGCTGTTCGAGACCATGCGCGACAATGCCTTCTCGACTCACACCTACAAGCACACTACGATGGGCTTCATTCGCGACATCGAGGACATGCCGAATGAATACGCCTATTCTAAGACCTTCTTCGACCGGTGGTATCGTCCCGAGCGCGCCACCATCATCGTGGCCGGCGACGTCGATCCAAAGAATGTTCTTCCGCTAGTCCAGAAGTACTGGGGCAACTGGAAGCGTGGCAGTTACACCGTGGACATTCCCGCCGAGCCGGCAGCAACTGGGTCGAAGTACGTGCACGTAAACTGGGACAGCCCGACGTCCCCCTACCTGGCAATCGCGTTTCGCAACGCTGCCTTCTCGGAGACGAACATTGAGAATGCAGCGCTCGACATGGTTGCTACGCTGTATTTCGGCCCTACGTCGGAACTGTTCAAGCGCCTCGTGCAGCGCGAGCAGAAAGTCGACTTCGTAAGCGGAGGCAACACAAGCAATGCAGATCCCGAGCTGTTCACCATCTTTGCGCGCGTGAAGAAGGCAGAGGACGTCACTTACGTTCGCGATGCCATCCTGACGACTGTTGCACAGGCTCGCAGTGACCTCGTTTCGGCTCAGCGTCTTGAAGAGGCGAAATCCAACGTCCGTTATGGATTCGTTCGTTCACTGGACAACACGGATCGAATAGCATCCACGCTTGCACGGTTTGTCCGCTACAACCGGTCGTACAACACGATCAACCGTGCGTATGACCTGTATGACAAGCTCAAGCCGGCAGACCTTCGGAGCGCCGCCGCCAAGTACTTCACGGACGTCGGGCTCCTTGTGACAACGCTTTCCAACAAGCCTCTTCCGGCTGAAGTCGGAACGCTCCCTTCCATCGCAACCTTCAGCACGGGAACGCCCGAGATCGGGGCAATGATACCCGGCCCGACAATCAAGCCGGTTGTCGCACCACTGCAGTTGCGCATTGCGTCGGCCGCTGAGCGCGCGGCAATTCCGCTCGTTGTTCAGCGCAATCCGCTGCCGCAGGTCCGCTTCAAGCTTTTGTTCAACGCGGGATCCGCAAGTGATCCTGCAGGAAAGGAGGGCCTGGCTTCGCTGTCGGCAGCGATGGTGGCGAACGCGGGTTCACAGGCGCTGACCCTGGAACAGATCAACGCGCTGCTCTATCCCATTGCCGGCAGCTTCGGCTCGCAGGTGGACAAGGAGATGACCACCTTCACGGGGTCAATCCACAGGGATAATTGGCGCACCTTTGTCGACATCGTGATCCCGCAGCTGTTGAATCCCGGTTTTCGCGATACCGATTTTAAGCGCAACAAGGATGCGCTGCTTAACGCACTCAAGCAGGATCTTCGCTTCAACAATGAGGAAGAACTGGGCAAGGAGCGCCTCCAGACCAACATTTTTGCCGGCACTCCGTACGCGCATCCGGCCCTGGGCTCGATCGCCGGGATCGAATCGATCACGCCGGACGATGTCCGGAATTTCATTCGTCGCAATTACTCGCGCGGAAATGTCATGCTTGGCGTCAATGGCGATGTTCCGCAGCCGATGCTGAACCTGCTGGAATCCACAGTTGCGGCGCTTCCGGCTGGAGCGACTGCGATTTTCGGAAAGCCGCAGCAGCTGACCGGAGTTCGTCCGCAGGGAATCGACGTTGAGATTCTCGAGAAAGACACACGGTCTACGGCAATTTCGTTTGGTCTTCCAATCCAGGTTACGCGGTCCCACCCGGATTTTGCTGCGCTGTCACTCGCGCGCGCCTGGCTTGGTGAGCATCGCATGTCGACAGGCCGGCTATACGACCGCATCCGCGAGATTCGGGGAATGAACTACGGCGACTACGCGTACATCGAGGCGTTCCCGCGCGGAATGTTCCAGTTCTTCCCCGACCCGAACATTGCGCGGAGAGGGCAGATCTTCGAGATCTGGATTCGCCCTGTCGTTCCCGAAAATGCGCACATGGCACTCCGGATTGCAGTGGACGAGCTCGAGAAGCTCGTCAATGTTGGAATGTCGGAAGCGGAGTTCCAGGCAGGTCGTCAGTATCTCATGAAGAACGTTTTCGTCATGACGGCCACGCAGGACCAGCAGCTTGGCTATGCGATGGATTCCAAATGGTACGGGATTCCGGAGTACACGGCGTACATGCGCGGGGCACTCCAGAAGCTGACACGGGCCGACGTGAACGCGGCGCTCAAGCGCCACCTGTCGGCGAGCGACCTCTCAGTCGTTGTAATCGCCAAGGACGCCAGGGGCATTCGCGATGCGCTAATCGCGGACGCTTTCTCACCCATCAAGTACGATGGCGAGAAATCGCCGGCAATTCTCGCCGAAGACCTTATCCTCGGTGCCAGGAAGCTCAACATCTCAGCGGCAAGGATCAGGATCACTCCTATCGATGATGTCTTCGCCCGGTAAACCCATTTCGAATTCCTAAAGGAACTGCGGGGCACTCGCGGGGATATACCCATTACCCCGGCAGAGCTCAACGCCATAAAGCAGGCGCTCATTTCAGTCAGGTTCAAACCAGTAGCAGAAAAATTTTCTTCAAGGATTTCAATTAAATGCGGAGATTCAGTGCACTTCTTACGATCGGCGCGGCGGCGGTCGCCTGTACACCTGGTGGGCAGGTGACTACGGCGCCAGTGCCGGCTTCGGCGAACATCGCCTCCAATCCTTTCTATGCGCCAAGCACCTTGGCCTACCAGGCGCCCGATTTCACCAGGATCAAGGAGAGCGACTACAGGCCGGGATTCGCCGAGGGAATGCGGCGGCAGCTGGCCGAGGTCGATGCGATTGCGAACTCATCAGCACCTGCAACCTTCGAAAATACAATTGTAGCGATGGAGCGTTCAGGGTCCATGCTCACACGCGTGAGCTACGTGTTCGACGGTCTGAATCAGGCGAACACGACGGACACACTGAAAAAGATCGATGAAGAGATGGCTCCCAAGCGGGCGGCGCACGGTGATGCGATTTTCCTGAATGACAAGCTCTTCCAGCGGGTGAAGGCGGTATACGACAGTCGTGCGACATCGGGCCTCAACCCTGTTCAGCAGTGGCTTGCCCAGCGGTACTACAAGGATTTCGTGCGGTCGGGCGCGCAGCTTTCGGAAGCCGACAAGACTACGTACCGTGCACTCAACCAGGAAGAATCCAAGCTCGTCACGCAGTTTCACAGCAGGCTGCTGGAGGGCCGGAATGCCGGCGCGCTGGTGCTGGACAACGTCTCCGACCTTGCCGGCTTAAGCGACGCACAGATCACTGCCGCTGCTGAGGCTGCCAAGCAGCGTGGGATGCCGGGCAAGTGGGTAATCACGCTCCAGAACACAACCCAGCAGCCGCTGCAGGCTTCACTGTCCAATCGCGCTACGCGCCAGAAACTGTTCGAGCGCTCAACGCTGCGTGGAGAGCGCGGTGATTCCAACGACACGCGCGCGATCGTCAGCCGGCTCGCCCAGCTTCGCTCGGAGAAGGCAAAGCTTCTTGGCTACGCGACATGGGCTGATTTCCGGCTCGAAGACGTTATGGCCCGGAATCCGAAGAACGCTACGGATTTGCTGACCAGCATCGCTCCCGCCGCAACGGCCAAGGCCCGTGCCGATGCCGCGACGATGCAGGCGCTGATCGACAAGCAGGGTGGCGGATTCAAGCTACAGCCGTGGGACTGGCAGTATTACGCAGAGCAGGTACGGAAGGACAAGTATGATTTCGACGGCGACCAGCTGAAGCCGTACTTCGAGATCAATAACGTTCTGCAGAACGGATTGTTCTTCGCTGCAAACAAGATGTACGGAATCACTTTCAAGGAACGCAAGGATCTGCCGGTCTATCATCCGGATGTCCGCGTCTATGACGTGCTCAATGAAGACGGGTCCGTTCTCGGACTTTACTACGCCGACTGGTTCACGCGCGACAACAAGGCTGGCGGCGCCTGGATGAGCAATTTCGTCGACCAGTCCGGGCTGATGGGAACCAAGCCAGTCGTTTACAACGTTGGAAACTTCGCGCGGCCCGCCGCCGGCGCTCCGGCGTTCATGACTCTCGATGAAGTTACAACGATGTTCCACGAGTTCGGGCATGCGCTGCATGGACTCTTCTCCGACGTGATGTATCCGCGAATTGCCGGAACCAACACGCCGCGCGACTTCGTTGAGTATCCCTCACAGTTCAATGAGCATTGGGCTACAGAGCCGACAGTACTTGCCAATTACGCCAAGCATTACCAGACGGGCGTGCCGATGCCGAAGGCATTGCTCGACAAGTTCCGCGCTGCGTCGAAGTTCGACATGGGCTTTGCAACGACCGAGTTTCTTGCGGCGTCACTGCTCGACATGGCATGGGCGAGTATCCCGCCGGGCCTTCCGCTTCAGGACGTGAATGCGTTTGAAGCCGATGCCCTCAAGCGCTTCAATGTGTCAGTGGCGGAGATTCCGCCTCGGTATCGGACAACCTACTTCTCGCATGTCTGGGATGGAGGGTATTCGGCAGGCTATTACTCCTATCTCTGGAGTGAGGTCCTGGACACTGATTCTTACGCATGGTTCCTCGAGCACGGCGGCATGACCCGCGCGAATGGCCAGCGCTTCCGTGAGATGATCCTTTCGAGGGGGTCGACGATGGATGTCGCAACCCTTTTCCGGAACTTCCGGGGTCGTGATCCAAAGGTCGATCAGTTACTGATTGAGCGAGGCCTGTCGGACCCTGAAAAGAAGTAGGCGTAAGCAAACAGCAACAACAACTAGGAGTAAAAGAGCTGTAACGAGTCAAATGAAAGGCAAAATCTGGGGGAACTGCTCTTGGACCGAGAGCAGTTCCCCCATTTTTGTAGTTCATTGACTCTTTCCCCTCGTTTTGACTCCTAGTTTCGTTGGGTTTGCAGTTACCACCGCCGGGCACCACTACAAACCCAGTGCTTAAGTCCATATATTTCAAGGCTGTCCAGTACCACACCTTGGAGCCGAAGATGAAACCCGAAATCCATCCCACATACGCGACAGCCACAGT
>JACDDZ010000326.1 GCA_013816695.1 Gemmatimonadaceae bacterium | reverse complement strand
GGTCGTGCGAGACCGGGGGCTGTCTTCGCCTGGGTGAACCGCTGAACCCGTCCGCGAATGTTCGTGAAGGTTCCCTCTTCTTCCGCGAAGTTCGTGATCGGCAGGACGACAGTGGCGGTTGACGCTGCGATCGGTAGCGTAGTGCCAATGACAATCACAGCTGACGCAGCTTCCAGCTCCCTTGGATCGACGCCCGCAAGCCGGTCATCAGCGATAACGAGCACATCGCCGCTGTAAAGACCGTCGAGAACGTGTTCGTTGCGACGGAAGCCAAGCAACTCCGCGCCATTCACGTTCGCAGCGCGATCGCGCCGGAGGGCGAGATCCTCGACACCCGGCAAGGGTGCTTCATCGCCGGTGGTGACAGTGAATGAGCCGCTGCCGCCATTTTCCTTTATGAGCCGGCTAAGCAGGTAGAACGATTCGTTCGAGAGCATCGGTGATGCAGCAACAAATACGCGCTTGCCCTTGAGAAGGCTGGCCGCCGCGTTGATCGCGATTTCCCATTCGACTGTTGCGAGCGACCCGCTGTGCAGAACCATCGGCTGCTCGAGGCGTTCCTGCTCGTTGATCCACCGGTAGTTCAGTCTCCCGTAATCGCACATGAAGAACTTGTTCACCTCTTCATTCGGACGGGGGCGCATGCGGACAACATTGTTCTCCCGGGTCTCGATGATCGTGTTGCACCCCTGCGTGCAGTTCGGGCAGATCGAAGCTGCACGATCAAGCTCCCACGCGCGCGCCTTGTTCAGGAAATCCTTGGAGAGCAGCGCGCCAACCGGGCAGAGGTCGATCACGTTCCCGGCCCACGGGTGCGTCAGATCGTGACCTTCAAACTTCCCGATGAGTGCGCGGTCGCCGCGCTCGCTGACGTTGAGCACAGGGTCGTGTGCAACATCGTTCATGAACCGGACGCAGCGGGTGCAGAGAATGCAGCGATTGGGGACGTACACCACGTCGCCGCCAAAGTCCTCGACAGGATTAAAGCGCTTCGGTTCCTTGTAGCGGGAATCCTTGCGCCCTTCCTGATATGTGTAGTCCTGAAGCTCGCACTCGCCGGACTGATCGCAAATCGGGCAATCGAGCGGGTGATTGATGAGCAGGAACTCGAGAACACCCTTTCTGGCTTCCAGCGACTTCTCCGAGTGGACGTGCACGATCTGTCCGTCGGCTACCGACGTTGCGCAGGAAGGGGCCAGCTTGGGCGCCTTCTCGACTTCCACCAGGCACATGCGGCACACACCAGCGACTGGCAGTCCCGGATGGTAGCAATAGTGCGGAATCAGGATGCCGGCGACCTTGGCGGCTTCGAGAATCGACGTCCCTTCCGGAACAGTGACGCTCCTGCCTTCAATCGTCAGTGTGATCATCTTCACGTCTGCCATTACGCGACCGCCGCCATCACAGTGTGAACGCGCTTGCCCGTTATGAGCGACTCGAACTCGTTGCGGAACTTCTTGATTCCGGATACAACCGGCGTCGCGCAGGAGTCGCTGAGCACGCAGATCGTCGTGCCGGTCATGTTCTCGGCCAGACTCATTAGAGTGTCGAGATCCTCCATTGTGCCCTGCCCGTCCCGAATTCGCTCGAGGATTCGCGTTGTCCACGCGGTGCCTTCACGACATTGCGTGCACTGGGCACAGCTCTCGTGCGCAAAGAACCGGGCGAGCCTCGCGATCTGCTTGACCATCGACTGCGCGTCGTCGATGACGATGACGCCGCCCGAGCCCAGCATCGAGCCGCCAGCCACGAAGCCCTCATAGTCCATGAGTGTCGCTTCGGCTTCTTCCATCGTCTGGATGGGAACCGAGGCACCCCCGGGAATGATCGCCTTGAACTTGCGACCGTCGAGTGGACCACCACACAGGTCGTACAGGAAATCCTTGAACGGAAATCCAAGCACTACTTCATAGTTGCCCGGCTTCCGGATGTTGCCGCAAACGGAAAAGAGCTTGGTGCCGGTGCTCTTGGGATTCGAGAGGCACATTCCCTTGTACCACGCAGCTCCCTGGTTCAGGATCTCCGGAACTGCAACGAGCGTTTCGACGTTGTTGATTGTGGTCGGCATGCCGAACACTCCGGCGACGGCCGGAAATGGCGGCTTGATGCGCGGATTGCCGCGACGTCCTTCCAGCGAATTCATGAGCGCGGTTTCTTCTCCGCATATGTACGCGCCCGCGCCGCGGTGGACGTGAACGTCCACCCGCTTGCCTGTGCCCATCGCGTTGGGACCGAGGATGCCGGCAGCGTACGCTTCCTTCACGGCTTGCTCCATCCAGTAGATGGGCTCGGTGAACTCGCCGCGAATGTAGACGTAGGCGGTTTCAGCCCCGATTGCGTAGGCACCGATCGCGCATCCTTCAACAAGCGCGTGCGGCGTCCATCGCATTATCTCGCGATCCTTGAATGTTCCAGGTTCGGATTCGTCGGCGTTGCAGCAGAGATAGTGTGGCTTGCCGTCGCCGGGTTTCATGAACGACCACTTCATGCCCGTCGGGAACCCGGCGCCACCGCGGCCTCGGAGGCCCGACTCCTTTACGACGTTGACGATATCTGCCGGCGACATGCCTAGCGCTTTCTCCATCGCCTTGTAGCCGCCACGCTTTTTCCAGCCATCGAGAGTGCGAGCTTCCGCGTCACCGAAGTACC
>JACDDZ010000029.1 GCA_013816695.1 Gemmatimonadaceae bacterium | reverse complement strand
TTCGAGCTCGTCCTCGTCGCCAACTTCTGGCCGGGAAGCGGCGATGTCACTGCCGAGGTGGTTGAGGCATTCTCGCGGCAGAATGAGCATGTGAGAACCGTGATTCGCCAAAAGGAAGGCGACATGGGCTGGGACATGCGGTCAGGTCTGGACGCGGCAGGTGGAGAATTTCTCATCGTCATCGATGGGGACGAGCAAAATCCGGTTGACGATGTGCTGAGGATGTACAGGCTCATGGCAGCGAACGGCGCAGATGTAATGAAAGGACGACGCACCACTCGCGGTGATGGCGTGTCACGCTGGATAGTTACAACGGTGTACAATACGCTCTTCCGCCTGATATTCAGAACGAAAGGAATGTGGGATATCAATGGGAAACCCAAGGGTCTGCGTCGCGATGCCTATTCTCGAATGACGCTTCATTCAAAGGATTGGTTTACAGACGCGGAGATCGTCCTGGCGGCCAGAAGGATGGGGATGACGATACTTGAAATGCCTGTCGTGTTCCTGTCGTCGGATCGTGCGTCGCTCGTGCGTCCTTCAGCCATCCTGGAATTTCTTGCAAACATGATTCTTTACCGGGTCCGCGGCCGCCCGAAGGGATAGACCGTTCGCTACGCTCCGCAGTCGAGGGGTATCACACTGATGCGATTGTTCTGAGCCGGCCTGATCCGCAACACCCGGCGAAAACCTTTTTGTCTGGCCTGAGCGCAGACGGCGCTGCTCGTTGCGTCAGCCTCCAGCTCCCATCTATCCACCTTCCGATAGTTCCCGCCCAGTTGGGCAACGGGTATTTCGCAGCCTGGAGGAACCCCCTGCAGTACCGGAATGCCAGCCACCGCCGGTGCGACCATTGCCGAGTAAACGCAAAGCGGAGCGCGAGGAAGCAGTGACCAGAATTGCTGAACGTCAGGCTGAACAAAAAGGACCGTTTCGCGTCTCTGTTGCCACGAGGCTTCACCAAGTCCACGCAGCTTGCTGACCAATTCAAAGCGGGGAGACGCCTTCAGCGCCAACTGGATTGTGTTCGCGTCAGCGAGCGGCCGAAGCTGGCTCGATCGAAAAGAGGACAAACCGGACGGCCCGGACTTCAGCGCCCGTACAAATCCGAGTCCGACACCTTCAGATGGCAGAGTCCCCGCAACGGACTGGATCTCGCGCCTCGTTGCAAGGTTTGCGCTGACGAGACGACTTCCCCATGTCAAAGCTGTGAACACCATAGTGATGGCGAAGGGAGCCAGCAGTACGATCCCGGTTTTTTTCGCGAGCGAGGGTAGCCTTTGCCCCCTCTCTCCAAGTTCAGCGAACCAGTTGCCCAGGAGCGTCAAGATCGCTGGTGAGCCGAGGAGCATGGTCAGGGCCACCCAACGCTGGTAGTCGGAGAAATAATACTGGTCGCTGGAAATATCGAAGACGTTTCCCGGTATCAGGCCAACGATTCCGAGCAGGACCACAAACTCCACATCCGGGATCCTGCCAGACTTTAGTGCTGTGCCGAGCTCTCGCAGGTCCCGTATGCGTAACAGGTAAATCCTGAGCAGCGCGTATGCCCACGTCCAGAAGAGGTGAATGAATGGAAAGAATATCCATGCGGCTGTGGGAATGAACTGCATAAAATGCAGCGGAGAGAATCCGGTCGCTCGCTCGGGAGTGACGACATGCCTGTAGACGAGGAGGGCGAGCGCGAATGTGAGAAGGATCGACACCACCGCCAGTGGTTTTTTCCAGAGGGACCGGCGAAGAAAAAACCAGCCGACCATCGTTAGAAGCAGAAGCAGCTGCGAGACCTTGATGATCCCGATGCCAGCAAGGGTGAGCGGAATGAACCCGAGGAGCATGAGGGCGCTAGATGATTTTCCGGTCTTGCCCGGAGAAGGGTCGCTCCAATCCATCCAGAAGCATCCGAAGGTTCCGATTGCAAAGAGCGAGAGGGCGATCGCTGTCACATAGGATTCTGACAGTATTGGCCCTGATGCCCATATACCCCCAGCGTGAAGCGCCATTGGAGGAAGTGCGCCTATCGTGGCTGCGGCAAGCAAAGCCCAGATGAGGGGAGACTCGTGAAGCGAGCGAAACTGTTCATTTGCCCGACGGTCCCTCAGATCGTTTGCGGTGACGAGGATTCCGCGAAAAAAGATCGGGATCAGCACCACAGGTACGCCCAGGTTGAAGAAGTCGAAGACTGGCATGCCCGTCAGGTTGGCGAACTGGGCAAAGAGCCATCCGCTGCCATAGTGGTAGGACAGGGAAGGAATGCCATTCAGGCCGTGACTCGCTACCCCGTGAAGCTGCACCATGTTTGAAATGCTGGAGAGGTACCAGGTGTCGACCTTCGAGGTACCGCCGTTCAGGATGACATTCTCGAGGATAAGAGGGCTGAGGAATCCGTTCGCCCATTCGACTCCAGCGATCCACACCGACATCAATACTGTTGCAGCCAGAAACCATTTCGTCGAGCGTCCGGCGCTCAGAGTGAACTGGCGGGCGATGAGAAGCAGCGCGCCTAATCCGCCTGCGGCTCCGAATAGTGGAAAAGGATTCAGGCCTGCCCGGGGCACAAGCCAGCCCACAAAGGCAGTTACGAGTATTGTTGCCAGTGCCAGGAAGCTTTCCGACGTGAACCAGGAATAACGCGCTTCAGCCTCTCGGAGAACCAGGTGTAATCCGAATGGAACCATTGTGAGCCACCCGGATAGACCCATCAGCGCGAGCGGCCGTCCAATCGGAGTTCCGAATCCAACCCTGCAAAGCAAATAGATGAGCGAGAGAAACGCCGATACGATGAATGCGAAAGTTGCCACCCACGCGCGGGCGTCGGTGGAGGACTTTCTGGACCAGCGAAGAAACGTCGGTCGATTCCCGGGCTCAATCATTGCCAAAAGCTGCACCTACAAAGCATCCGATGCAACGCTTTCACAGTCCTGACGCGCGCGAACATATATTTTTATCAGGTGACCGGTCCGCTGATTTACAGGAGCACGTGGTTATACCGGGCAGCCATGTTGCTCCTGTATCGACGTTCGTATCGGATGAAATACGCGATGGTTGCGGCCAGGGTGGAACGTGGGAGTACTGTCGTGGATCTCTGCTGCGGCGACTGCGCACTCGAGCGATTGCTCGTCGGAAAGGAGTGCTCGTACATAGGCCTCGACAGCAGCAAGGAGTTTGTTCGCGCCGGCCGCAGGCGTGGAGTAAATGTTTTGCATTGGGAAGGGCCGTTGTCCGATTTTCCAGAAGGGGATGTAATTTGCATTCAGTCCAGTCTCTATCAGTTCATGCCAGATGAAAAACTTCTCGTAGAAAGAATGATCGCCAAGGCCCGACTCAGAGTAGTCATCTCAGAACCAATCAGGAATCTATCCGATTCAGGTAATCCAGTTTTCCGCATGCTGGCGCGATGGTTGACGTCAGCGAACATGAAAAGCCCAGTGAGCCGTCACACCATGGAATCGATTCGATCGCTTGCCGCTGCGCTGCCGGGGAATATTGAGCTTTCGCTTCCCATCGATCGTGAAGCCCTCCTCGTGATTACGAAGCCCGCGCAACCCCAGCAATGACCATGGATTTCAGCCTGATATTTCCCTGCTATAACGAAGAAGGCCATCTCGAGCAGAATGTCGATCGAGTAGTGGGGCTTCTGAGCTTGCTGGACTTGGATTATGAAATCGTTCTTGTCGACGACTTCAGCCGGGATGGCACTCGCGACGTTATCAGGACTTTGGAGGCCAGGTATCCCGGGACCGTGCGCGCGAAATTTCACCCAAGTAACGAAGGTAGAGGCGGCGCCTTCATGACAGGCTTTTCCGCCAGCACGGGAAAATATGTCGGTTTTTTTGACGTGGACTTTGAAATCGGCCCGAGCTACCTGGTCGAATGTCTCGCGTCGCTGCGTCAAGGGGCCGAGCTGGTGATTGGAAAACGGATTTACGCGCTGCAATTCACCCAGCTACACCGACAGATCCTTTCGAGGCTTTACGCTCGAGCGGTCAGTGTGATGCTTCGCCTTCCTTCAGGTTTGGACACTGAAAGCGGCTATAAATTTTTCAGGCGTGAGTCGCTGAAGCAGTATGAGGGCAAGTTTGAACACAGCGGATGGTTTTGGGACACCGAAGTCGTGAGTCGGTTCGTTTGGGACAGGCGAAAGATCGTGGCCATCCCGGTTGCCTTCGTCCGCAACCATCACTCGCCTTCTACGGTGCGCATTCTCCGGGATTCCGTTGAGTACTTCAGGAACCTTGTTCAGTTCCGGCGGCACCATGTAAAACAAATCATTGGGTACCGCCTGCCTTTCGGGACAATTGCATCGTGTCTTGCGCATGATAGCATTGGGGAAATGGCACAGGCGGCACTCGTGCTGATGTCGATGGCACCCGCGTAGGCAGAAGGCAATTCAGGAACGCGGGGTCGCCACGCAGATAAGGTAGTGGTGGTGAATCGCGTAGCGCTCGACGGACTGCACATCAAACCGCCCTGCGATTTGATCGAGAAGGACCTCCGCCGGTCGCGGAAATGCTCCCCTGTCGATGCTCCAGAGTGCTCGGCCACGCAGCGAGCGGGGATTCCAGACAGGGTCCAGGAAAATCATTCTGCCGGTGAGGATCCGGGACATCTCGCTCAGCATTAATTCAAGACCGGCATCATCCAGATGGTGAGCAAGTGCGATGGCAATGCCGCAGTCAAATGATTTGCCCGCGACCGGAAGGCACGTTGCATCGGCTTGCACAACAGCGCGACCCGGGATATTCAGCCGAAGCTGCTGCAGCTTCCGGGCATCGAAGTCCACGCCGACGTAAGGCGCACTCAGGGGAACGAGCGCTGCATAGCCACCGGTGCCTGCGCCGACGTCGATTACGGTCTTGTCGTGCAGCTCCGCGAACCTGGGAGCCAGCTTTGCACGAGTAATATCAGCACCAGCCAATTTTTGAATGAAGTCATAAAGGCGTGGAGAGTCGAGAAGACCCATCAGACTGTGATCCTATCCACAGCGGACTTTCCGCAGTGCGAACTTAACAGGCCACGCATTGTTCTCCTCGCCCTTTGCAGGCTGAATGACGATGACCTGCGTGACATCCCACCTGGCAGCGCGACGGCACAAATCGTCATCTGATCTCATCACCACGCGCTGCTCTGCATCCGATGCCGCATAGACATTCATGCCGTATCCGGGCTTGGTAGGACACCAGGAAGGTGGAAGTCCGTCAAGCAGCGCAACCTCGGTGAAGGCAGGTGCGACAAAGGGTGCATAACTGCAATTCGCACTGTCGGGAAGAATGCGCCAATACGCATCTACCGATTTTGGTATGTAGACTGCCGACCTTCGCTTTTCCGAATGCGGGAGCCGCGCCACAGCCTCCATCGCGCTCACGATTCCGGCACGCTGCCCGCGTCTCACTCCGGAGTCGAGGACGGAAGGCTCGAACAGATCCGAGAAGTTCATTTGTCGCAGCCGGAGCCGCAGATTGATGTCCGGCGAACCAGCCAGCAATGCAGCCTCCTTTCGGGTCGCGAGGTTGGCGCGCGCCATTTGCAAGGGCCACTGGAAAAGCGTGACGACAAAACAAAGCACGAGCGGAAGTCCCAGGAAAAGGCCGGAAATTCTTGTTGGCGACCAACCGAAGAGGCCTGACTCCCGATAGGATTTCCATTTGCCGGCAAGCCAAGCCAGGACAGCCAGGTCACCCAGTATCAGCGCAACAGCTACCCAGCGCTGTGGATCGGAAAAGAAAATTGCCTCCAGTGACAGCGGCAGGATGGTGCCGGGCCCCAGTCCCAGAACGGCTATCAGGACGAGCGCCTCTACATCGATAATCTTCCGGCGGGACAATGCGCTACGAAGGGTTCCAAAATCCGTAACACCTTCCTGGCGAAACCGGATCGCGGCATAAACCCAGGTCCACAGGAGATGCAGTGAGAGGAAAAAGGGCCACCATCTGAGCGGTAACACGTACCTGAGGTATGCGAAAAGCTGGAGCTGTTGTTCATAACCGCGCGGAACAATGAATTTGCTGGCAACGACGAAGCTCAATCCTGCCAGCACAGCGGACACAAGCCAAACTGGTTTTCTGTACAAGCCATGCCGGACCACCACGTACAGGAACGCGATGACCGCGAGTGGCATAATGGCCACTTTCATGAATCCGACTAATGCGATCCCGAGCGGAATAACGAGGAGGGCTGTGAACGCTTCGCGCATCGCGACCGGGCTGGCGCGCCCATGAACCCTGAGGGACAATGCGTTTACAGCTTCGGCGAGAAACAGAAACAGGATTGCGAGCGCAAAGCCGTACGATTCGGAAAAAAACGGTCCGAGCCCGAATCCACCCGCATATCCCAACGGCAAGGGAAGCGCCCCTACCATGACAACAGCAAAGAACCCGGATGCGAGTTTAGCTGAGGAGATCGGGGAACCCGTCCACCTTCTCGCTCTCCGAATGCTGTCTATAAGGATTGCAAAGGCCACGACGTACAAAACGGGTACAATCAGTGGAAATGCATGCGAGTAGAACCGCAGCATCGGAAGTCCCGTCAGTGAGGCCCAGGCCCTGAAAACCACATGACTTCCAAAGTGGTATTGCACGAACGGAAAGCCATCAAGTCCGCTGCTGGCGACTCCATATGTCCCAATCATGTTGGCGATTCCCGCGTGGTAGTAAGAATCAAACCATGCACTCCCGCCATGCAGCGCGACATTCTCAACAGAAAGCGGATTGAGCAGGTTCGCACCCCAGCTTACTCCCGACGTCCACAGGATCGCGAGCAGAACGAACAACGCCGAGTAAACTGTGAACACGCGATCTCCGCCCTGCAGGACGAAGCGTGCATTGCGGACCGCGAGGATCAAGCCTGCAATCGCGAGCGCCAGGCCTGTCCAGGTAGTTCCAGCGAAAATGCCAGCGACAACAGTCAGGACGAGTACTGCAAGTGCAATCAGCGCGCGATGCGCTGGCGCCGTTTCATTATCGAACGTGAAGGGGGCGTTTACGAGCAGCATGGCTAGCCCGAGCGTGACTGCCAGAGCCGTGACGTCGATCCCAAAGCCAGCTCGCAAGGCACACAGGACTGCTGCGGATCCCAGCGCGACCAGGGTCGCAAAGAGAGCGACGATTCTAACTTCCCGGTTGGTCACAGTGTTACTGGCGGCTGCCGATAACCAGGCCGCCAATTATCAGCGCGACGCCAATGAGCTTGTTCACAGTTACGGGTTCGTTGAAGAACTGTGAGCTCAATATCATCAACAGGACAAAGGTGATGCTGGTGAACGGGTACGCATAACTCAGCGGCAGCTTCGCCAGTGCGCCTACCCAGCACAAAAAGGCGAGGAAGGCCGAAAAAAGACTGGTCAGCACCCACGGGTTGAGCAGGAATGAAGCGATGAACCGTGCTTTGTCTTCGCCGCCTCCGGCTGGAATGCCACCCGTGCGCCCCACCTGCCATTTAATGACAATCTGTCCATACACGGTGAAGAGAATGGATCCCGCCAGGTACAGGTATGCCGCCGTGCTCGAAGTCACTTCTTCTTTTTGCATCACTTTTCCAGCACGGCCAGGCCTACGCCGCTTCTTCCAAATTCATTTCCGTTGTAAAGCATGAAAAGCTTTCCCCGATGTGCAAAGACATGTGGATACTCGATCATTTCCGAATCCCACCCTTCACTGGAAGCATGAATCCCTGCCATATCGTCCATGCGGTTCCAAACGATTCCATCCGCGGATTCCGCGTAGCCGATAGCGTACATGTCGCCGCGATGCGAGTACCACATCCGCCATAGGTCATGCTCACGTACAACCGATGGTCTCGAGATTGCACTTTCAGTTTGGTCGGCGAAATCTATTGCAGCCACTCCGTTGCGCACCCATGAAATGCCATCACGTGACTCTGCGTACTTGATATGATAGCGCGCGGTCGGCACGCCTCCCCTGGTCTCCCAGGCGACACATGACAGGTACCACATACGCCATTTGTCTTCGCCCGGAATAACGCACGCGCTCGCAGTAAAACAGGGATCGTGGATGCTGCGGTCTATAATCGGGCCGGGGCGCTTCACGACCGCATCGCCAACGCCGCAGGAGAGTGCGACGCCAAGCGCGTTGCGAAAAGGGACATCGGTCCCGCGATTCCAGCCGATGTAATAGTAGAAATCGCTGCCCCCGCTCTGAGCAACCCACGAGACCATTGCCCCATCGGCGTCGAAAGATCCCGGCGGCCCGGGCGACAGGAGGGGCTCAGAAGAAACGGCAAGCACCTTCGGCGCGTCGCCGATCTCGGCGTCGAACCACCCCGTGTGCGACCGTCCCCCGGCATCGCGCCCACTGACCAGGATTCGGAACTCATCGTCCTTCAGGTGAATTGCGAAGGGCACAGACGCATGAGTTTTCATCCATTCCTGTGTTCCGTCCGGCTCGAACAGCAGTCCGAGTTTTCTCCATTGCTGAGGAATGGGTCTCACGGGGTGCCAGGCTCAAACCGCGCCAGGATGGTGAACTCGTAGAGTGGGTAGTCGTGCAGCAGCGCGACTCGCGGCGTATAGCTGCGCTTGATCAGGTCAAACAACTCAAGTGGATCTGCGTAGTGCAGGTCGTCCCGTTTTTTGTCGGCGTCGGAGTAGGACGTAAGTGCATTGAATGCGAATCCGCTCTTTCCCAGCAGGGCGAGGTCGGCGATCGTGTCGCGAACGTACTCCTTCCATTCGGGCTCAGGGGTGCCAAGACGCACGTTGAAGATTCCGCTGGCCACGCAGTAGTCAGCGGGAACGATCTCCTTTCGGTCCGCTGAAAACGAAAAGCGATCCCCCGCGTGCAGTGATCGCGCCTGCGCCAGCATTTCCTCAGACAGGTCGTAGCCGATGTAACTGAAGTCGGACCATCGCTCGGCGATCGAATCGGCGAGAGCGCCATAACCGCATCCGTAGTCACAGATGCTCAATCCCTCATTCGCGTCGTCGCAAATCCGCAGCAGCTGCCGAAAGCGGAGCTCCTGTGACTGGGGAGAGTTCCAGTCTACGCCGAGTGGGGTAGCTCCATGCGCGCGGATTTTCTCACTGTAGTACTTCTCGACGCTGGAAAGAATCGGACTACCGCTCAATGCGACCGCTCCCGTAAACTGCGCGCACTATGGTGTACGGGCGCTGTTTTACCTCGCTGAAAATCTTGGAGAGGTATATCCCAATGATGCCAAGCGAGAAGAGGGTAAGCCCCGCGAGCAGCCACACCGATACTATCAGCGACGCCCATCCAGCGAGCATTTGCCCGAAGAAAAGCGTCCGAACCACCAGATACAACGCAGCGACTGCGGAAACAAAACTCACCGCAAATCCCAGATAGAATATGAAACGCAGCGGCGTGTTGCTGAACGACGTGATTGCGTTGACGGTTACCGACAGCTTCCTGCGCAAGGTATAGGTCGTCGAGTCCTTGGACGTCTTCACGACCGGCACGCCGAGCTGAGTGAAGCCCGTTATGGTCCAGAGTCCGAGCATGAAAATTTCTCGCTCCCGGTGGAGTAGCAGACTCTCCACGTACTGCCGTGTCATGAGCCGGGCGACAACCACATTTCGCGGGACAACGGTCGAGGAAAGCATGTTGAAGAATCCGAAAAAGAAATCTCCGCCGACTCTCTCTCCGAGCCCGCCTTTCCGGCTCGTCTGCACTCCATAAACGACGTCTGCACGCGAGGAGTTCATCTCGGTTTCGAAAGTGGTGAGAAGCTCCGGCTCCTCTTCAAGATCCACATCGATCAGGAAAACGCGTTCTCCCCGCGAGTGTTCCAGGCCCGCCATCATTGCGCGATGATGCCCGAAGTTGCGCGAGAGATCCACCACACGGACCGCCTTGTCGTTCCCGCTGATTGCTACCGCAGCCTTGAGCGAGTCGTCGGGTGAGCCGTCGTTAACGAACACAATTTCGAAGTCATCGGTAATCGACCGCGCGGCCGCCGAGATGCGCCTGTGAAATTCCGCTATGTAAGCGGAAGACATGTACATCGTCGTAACAATCGAGAGCTTCATCCCGTGGCCTGTGCCACGTGTTTCATGTATCGCGGGGCTTCGCTTCCCGTCATGAAAAGCAGGTCGAGAACGCTGACCGCGTGGTCAAAAGGCGGATGGAGCTGGGGATATTCGATGTATCCGTCGTAGTTCATGTATTCCACCAAAACACCGGCGCGTGCAAAAAGGGATTCGTCCATGTACTCTCTCGCCGCGGGACCCGAAAGGTATTTCCCGGCACCACGCTGGGTACAGATTCCGAGCAGCTTTTCCGTTCTGCCTTCGACGAGTTCAAATTCCGATGAGGTCCGCAACTGCGTCCGGATTCCGAGCATCTCGGTGATTGTCTCGATGAAATGCCGGTTGATATCACTTAGCATTTCCATTGTCGCAGCATTTTCATACGCAGCCTGGAATCGGTCTCTGTACATCCCGAAATGCGGTGCCTTTCCATAATTGCGAGTGAGTGCAATCCAGTGCTTTTCCGCCCAGTCGGTGTCCGTCACCCGGGTTTCGGAAATTTTCTGCAGGTATTTGCCTTTCACAGCCACGGGAATTGTCAACCAGATCGGTCCCTGAGGGGTTTTGATCACGTTGCGATTTCTCCAGTCCCTTCGCGTGTACTGCATTTCGTCATAAAGGACGAATTCGTCGACCGAAGCTATCAGGTCGAAATAACCCTTCCACGGGATGTAATTAGACTGGCTTATCGCAATGGATTGAGGCGAGGGCGTCAACGATTTCCGGGTTTATTTCGTGATGTACAAAGTGGCAGGGACTGCTGGGCAAGTCTAGATTCAACATGAATATGCCTTCTTCACGTCCTGCCATTCCGTTCAATTGGCCCGCCCCAATCGGTCGGGAGCTGGAGTATATGGCGGACGCTGCCCAGCGGGGACATCTATCGGGCGACGGACACTACACCCGTGTCGCCAGCGAAATGCTTTCCAGCGAGCACAACGGCGCGAAAGTCCTCCTCACAACGAGCTGTACGCATGCGCTTGAAATGGCGGCGCTGCTTCTCGACATAAAACCGGGTGATGAGGTCATAGTCCCCAGCTTTACGTTCGTCAGTGCGGTCAATGCTTTTGTTCTCCGTGGTGCGAGGCCGGTATTTGCAGACATTCGCGCTGATACGCTGAACATTGACGAAACAAAGCTGCGCGGACTCATAACTCCAAACACGCGAGCAGTTGTTCCAGTCCACTACGCAGGCGTCGCGTGCGAGATGGACGAAATCTCGGCGATTTGCGACGAGCACAATATCGCAATTGTTGAAGACAACGCCCATGGAATTTTTGGAAAATACAAGGGCCGTCCCCTGGGAACCATCGGGCAACTCAGCACCCTGAGCTTTCACGAGACCAAGAACTTCACGGCTGGCGAGGGCGGTGCGCTCGTAATCAACGATCCGGAATTCGCTGCCCGCGCTGAGATTCTTCGCGAAAAGGGCACAAACCGGAGCGCATACTTCCGCGGGCAGGTGGACAAGTACACGTGGGTCGATATGGGAAGTAGCTATCTGCCAAGCGAGTTGCTTGCCGCCTGGCTGTGGGCGCAATTGCAGGAGCGCGAGGCCATCACCGCCCGCCGGTCAGAGATCTGGAACAGGTACAAATCCGGTCTCGCGAACTGGGCAGCAAGGAATAACTGCGCGATGCCCGTGGTGCCCGCTGGCGTGGAACCGACGCATCACATCTTTCACGTTGTTCTGCCTTCGCTCCAGTTCCGCACAGCGCTTCTTGATTTCCTGCGCGGCCAGGGAATAGGAGCGGTCTTTCATTACCAGGCCTTGAACGTGTCACCCATGGGGCGAAAATTCGGTGGTACAACAGGCGAATGCCCGGTGGCAGAGCGTGTGAGCGATTGCCTCATCCGACTGCCGCTGTTCAACACACTGGACCTTGCCGATGTGGACAAGGTCATAGGAGCGATTGACAGCTTTGACGTCCAATAAGATTTCCGGCAAGCCGCTCGTCCTGATTGGGGACGGGCCCTTTGCTGAAATAGCATACGAGTATTTCACGTACGATTCTGATTATGAGGTCATCGGTTTTACCGTTGAACGCGAATACCTGAAACGCACATCACTTCTGGGCCTTCCCGTCGTCCCATTCGAAGAACTTGACCAGCATTTTGCCCCGAAGACTCACAGCTTTTATGCAGCGCTGGTCTACACCCAGGGAAATAAGCTTCGCGAACGCTTGTTCAGCGAGGCGAAGGCGAAGGGTTTTCTTCCGGCCTCGTATGTGAGCTCCAGAGCATTTGTGTGGCGCAATGTGGTGCTCGGTGAGCATTGCTTCATATTCGAAAACAATGTCGTCCAGCCATTCGTGACCATTGGGAGCAACGTGATCCTGTGG
>JACDDZ010000325.1 GCA_013816695.1 Gemmatimonadaceae bacterium | reverse complement strand
TCATAACCCCGATGATAATGATGAGCGCGCTCACTCCCACCATTACACCGCCGATGGCGATCATGCTGATGAGTGACAGCAGCTTCGATCCCCGCCGGCTGCGCAGGTATCGCCACGCGATGTCCATTTCGAGGCGGGTCATCACGCTTCCGGCCGCATTGTCGGGAAAAGAATTGCGTCGCGAATGTTGGCTGTATTTGTGAGATACATGAACAGGCGGTCAAGACCGATTCCCACTCCGCCGGTAGGCGGCATCCCGTACTCCATCGCTCGAAGGTAATCCTCGTCCACACCGGATGCCTCTTCGTCACCGGCTGCGCGGAGTTTTGCCTGGGCATCCAGTCGCGCGCGCTGATCGATTGGATCATTGAGCTCGCTGAACGCGTTGGCCAGCTCGCGACCTCCGGCAAAAAGTTCAAATCGCTCGGTCAGCGCCGGATTCCCCCGCTTCGGCTTCGCCAGCGGTGAAAGCTCCCTGGGATAGTCGATGACAAATGTCGGGTGCATCAGGGTTGACTCGACGGCCGACTGGAAGATTTCATCCAGCAGTTTTGGACGACTGAGCGTGCTGGCGTGTTCGACGCCAAAGCTTTCGGCGGTCCGAAGCAGGTCCTGCGTCGAAGCCATAAGCGGGTCGACCGAAGTGTTTGTCTGGAACGCGGCAACCCATTCCAAGCGCGGAAAAGGCGGCGTCAGCACGGGTGCGGAGTCATCGCTGAGCACCGCACGGACTGCCTCACTGCACACTACCAGCAGCGATTCGACGACATCCATCATCGTCTGGTAGTCGGCGTACGCCTGATAGAACTCGAGCATCGTGAATTCGGGATTGTGCGTACGATCGATTCCCTCATTCCTGAAATCATGGCCTATTTCGTAAACGCGGTCGAACCCGCCGACAATCAAGCGCTTGAGATAGAGCTCGTCTGCGATTCTCAGGTAGAGCGGCATGTCCAGCGCGTTGTGGTGCGTAACGAAGGGACGCGCTGCAGCTCCGCCATAGAGCGGTTGGAGTATCGGCGTCTCGACTTCGAGGAATCCATGTCCGTCCAGGTATGAACGGATCCGTGACGTCATCCTGGAGCGGGCAATGAAGAGGTCCCGCACTTCCGGGTGAACTGCGAGATCGGCGTACCGCTGCCTGTATCGCTGCTCGGGATCACTGAAGCCGGAGTGGCGAACGATCTCACCGTCGATAGTCTCCTCTTTTCCGAACGGGAGCGGACGCAGCGACTTTGCCAGAAGCTCGAAAGATTCGACGCGAATTGTTGCTTCACCGGTACGAGTGCGAAACAACGGACCCTTCACGCCAATGATGTCGCCGAGGTCGAAGTGATCGAGCACGGCAAATGTCTCATCGCCAAGCTGGTCCTTCCTGAAATACAGCTGGACTTTTCCGGACGCATCGGCCAGATGAGCAAACACAGTCTTCCCATGGGCTCGCCAGGCAATGATTCGTCCCGCGCACGCCACCTTCGGCCCCTCGGCATCGGCGGCCACGGACTCCATTCCCGCCACCGCCTCGGCCGCCGTGTGTGACCTGTCGAATGAATACGCAAACGCGTTGATGCCGGCTGCGCTCAGGGCATCAAGCTTATCGCGCCGGGCACGCTCGATGAAATTGAGCTCGTCGCTCATGCTGCCGCCGACGAGTTCTCAGCGACCTGTTTCAGGTAAGCCTCGATGAATGGATCGATACCGCCATCCATGATCTTCTGTACGTCGGGAATTTTCAGCTCCGTTCGGTGGTCGTTGACCATTGTATAAGGCTGAAATACATAGCTGCGAATCTGGCTTCCAAAACTTACATCAGCCTTCGTCGCATTCAGCGCGTCCTTGATTGCGTTCAGCTTGTTGACCTCGGCCTGATACAGCTTGTTCTTGAGCATTTTCATGGCTGTCGACTTGTTCTTGAACTGCGACCGTTCCTGCTGGGAGGCGACAACCAGGCCGCTGGGTATGTGCGTGATTCGCACCGCCGAGCTTGTCTTGTTGACGTGCTGGCCACCAGCTCCCGAGGCGCGATACACATCGATCCGGAGGTCTTCCTCATTGATCTCTATATTGATTTCCTCGTTCACGACGGGATACACGAACACCGACGCGAAGCTCGTGTGCCGGCGCGCAGCGGAATCGAATGGCGAGATTCGGACGAGCCTGTGGACTCCCGTTTCGGCGCGCAGGAAACCGAATGCATATTCGCCCCTGATTTCCAGCACTGCGCCCTTGATACCGGCTTCCTCGCCCTGGCTCTCGTCCAGAATCTCGATGTCGAAGCCGCGGCGCTCTGCCCACCGTGTGTACATGCGCATGAGCATCTGGGCCCAGTCCTGGGCTTCAGTGCCGCCTGCACCCGCACTGATTTCCAGCTGCGCAAACCTGAAATCGTCGCGCCCGCGAAGGAGCGACTTCAGCTCGAACGTTTCAATGTCTGCCTGGATCGATTCGATGTCGCGGTCCAGTTCCGCGCTCATTTCATCGTCGGCGGTATCCTGGAGCAGCGAATCCATTTCCGAGGCGCTGGTGAGCCGTTCCGTCAGTTTCTCGTAAGGCTCCACCCATCCGCGCAGCAACTTTGCTTCGGTTAGAACTTCCTGAGCCTTTTCCTGATGGTTCCAGAAATCGGACTCGGCCATCCGGTTTTCGAGCCTGGTCAGGGACTCGCGCT
>JACDDZ010000324.1 GCA_013816695.1 Gemmatimonadaceae bacterium | reverse complement strand
TCTGGCGGTGAATGGCAGCGCGTTCGCATCGCACGCGCTCTTTCGCAGCAGAGTCATTCAGTAGTGCTGGACGAGCCGACGACGTTCCTGGATATATCACATGAGATGGCTCTCTTTGAGCTGCTCGATCAGCTGGCCAGGGACGGACTCGCAGTACTTGTTGTCTCGCACGAGTTGAATCTTGTTTCCCGTTTCGCATCCAAAATTGTTCTGCTGCGCGAGGGAAAGGTTGTCGCGCACGGAACACCCTCGGATGTAATGCGTCCGGATATTCTCGAACGGGTATTCGACTGGCCCCTCCATGTCATCCACGACGCTACAATCGGTGCTCCCGCTCTTTTTCCGCTCCGGCTAATCCCGCACAACGATCACACCACACATCCCCAATGAAAAACATTCTCTGCCTTTCACTGTCGGTAGCCCTCGTAACTCCTCGCATTCTCTCAGCTCAGTCGCTGGACAGTGCCAGGCTTCCCAATGTCGTCGTAAGTGCAACCAAGGCACCAAGCGACAAAGCCCGGCTCGGAGTTCCTGTGACGATCATCACGGGCGCCGAGCTGCGAGCGAAGGGCATCACACGCGTTGTGGATGCACTGCGCGAAGCTCCTGGTATTGCAATTGTGCAGAACGGTTCCGCCGGATCCATCAGCTCGATCTTTCTGCGTGGAGGCGAGAGTCGGTACACGAAGGTTCTGCTGGATGGCGTAACGCTCAATGCGCCCGGTGGATACATTGACCTGAGCCACCTCACCACTGACAACATCGAACGCATTGAGATCGTTCGCGGGCCATCCAGTGTGGTGCACGGGGCAGATGCGGTCGCAGGTGTGATTCAGATATTCACGAAGGCCGGCGGGGGAGCATCGCGCTCTGCGGTTTCGGCGCGCACTGGTTCGCTTGGTACGCGCGAGGTTGAACTTTCGACGGCCGGACAGGGCGGAGCGTCCAGCTACTCATTGGGGGGAGGCTTTCACTCAACCGACGGAATTCACTCGTTCAACAATGAATACAGGAACGGCACGATTAGCGGCTCGTTCACGCTTCCGCTCGAGAATGTTGCAACCTTTCGAGCGGTCACCCGATACACGACCGCCGAGTACCACTATCCCACGGATTACACAGGCCAGCCTGTAGATACTAACTCCTACAGGGTACAGCACCGGCTGGTTACATCGCTCCAGGCGGACCGCAACCTCACTTCCAGCATCCGCGCGGTTGTAACAGCTGGTGGAAACGATGTGCGTGATCTTACGGAAGACATCCAGACTCCGTTCGGTTCGACAAAGCGTCTCAGCATGGCATCGCGGTCGATCGTATTTCGTCGGTTTGGCGATGCGCGAATCACGGCACCACTCCCGAACGATGCCACCCTCACGATCGGCAGTGGATATCAGCGGGAGAGGGAGGCAGCAGCCAATCTCAAGGGTCCGGTTGCAGGACTGAAAAAGGAAACCGATTCATTTCGAGGGGCGCGCACGAACGCCGCGTTTTACGGTGAGATGCTTGGCACAGCGTTGGAGAAACTCTCCTACAACGTGAGCGGCCGTCTCGACAGAAATTCCGATTTTGGAAACTTCGTCACAAATTCCACAGGTATTAGCTTTCAGGCGCTTCGCGATACGCGTCTTCGCGCGTCTTATGGGACCGCCTTCAACGCGCCTGCGTTTTCACAGTTGAGACCCACACTGTACACAGTCGGGAGTCCCGATCTCGACGCTGAGGAGAGCTCCAGCTGGCAGGTTGGAATCGAGCAGACGGTTACACCGGGAGTAATTGTGGGTGGAACGCTCTTTCGTCAGCGTTACACACACATGATCCAGTACGTCTCGGGAGGTCCGCCAACCTTCATGGGAAGCTTCGCCAACCTCGCGGCGGCGAGCGCTAACGGTTCGGAGGTCGAGGCTAGCGTCGATCCGTCAGCTTGGAATGCAAAGCTTCGCGGCGTTCTCTTTCGGGCAAATTACTCTGAAGTGCGTCCACGTGTGACCAGTCTGGACGCATCCTATAAGGGATCGCTCAACGCAGGCGACGCACTCATACGGCGTCCCACACATTCCGGAAATCTTTCTGCATCGATCGCGCGCAGGCTCTGGGATTTGAGCGCTGTTGCGAACTACGTGGGTAAACGGCCGGACATCGATTTTGCACAATTTCCTTCGCCGACCCTGACTCTCGATCCTTACACGCGCCTCGACCTTTCCGGGAGCATCTCGCTTCAGTTCGCCCGTACCGGAACATGGGCCGCGACGTTTCGCGTGGAAAACGTTACTGATCGTGCATATCAGGAAGTTTTCGGCTTTGATGCGCCCGGTCGCATAGTTCTGGTCGGCCTCCGGTGGGGCTCGCCATTGAAGTAAGGGACTAACGGAGGCTGTTTTTTCGCGCGACCATCCAACGATGTAGTGCGACGACCGTCCAAACGGCCTCCATCAATCCGAACGGCCAGGCGCCCTGCAGGAATCCGTATATGGATCCCAGGGCGCACGCGAAGGAAAACGCCAGGAGGTACCAATGGCTTTTTCGCTCGAGCGCGTAGGTTACGAGCATTGCCGCCATCGCGGCCAGTCCAAAGAGGTTCAATGGAGTCACTGTCCCTTAACCTAATAAATCATTTCTGCCGCGGGATGTTAATGTTCCAGCATGGAACCGCTTGAGACGGACGCAATTGT
>JACDDZ010000323.1 GCA_013816695.1 Gemmatimonadaceae bacterium | reverse complement strand
TGTAGAGAGTCGCTTCATCGGGCACGGCGATCCTCCCGCCGTTTTTGCCGACTAGCTGGTTGCCCTCAACTCTCAGTCCTTTCGCTTCGGCTTCGAAGATCACTTCACTTGCGTGTTGCTGATTTCCGGTGGCGCGAAATAGTACGAGTGCGAAGTCGTCGCTGGTTGCGCAGTGTACGACGATCCGTTCGCCGTCAACGAATGTGAGAGTCGCAGTACCGTCTGCAGTTGTTTCAGCAGTTTGAACGCCCGCCATTCCACCCAGTGACTGCGCGACTTCGCGCGGATCGCCGCCGCATTCTGCCGCAATTTCGATTGAGCCAATTGTTTCGAGTCGCCTGCGAATTTCGCCCGCAATTTCCGCGCGTTTTACGTCAGGGTGGCGCCGAACTGCTTCTACGAGTTGCGCCGCCGAGATTACCGCGTGGATGAAAAGCCTTTGTGGCTGGCTCTCGCGTGCGAACTGGATCGCTTCGACGAGGGCGGTCAGGCCTTCTGGCATTCCCTCGCTGAGTTCCCGGAGATAAGCAGACTCACCCGTCTCGACGAGATCGCGTACTACACCGAGTGTTGCGGGTCCTACGTTCGGAGTCCTGCCGAGCTTGCCACTGGAGAGCAGGGGGGCAAGGTCGTCGCTGTCCAGCGACAGGATGGACTTTGCTGCTTTGCGATAGGCGCGCGACTTGAACTTCTGCGCGCCAACGGCTTCGAGCACATCGGCGATCTTGTTCAGCGTGTGTGCGGCCGTTCTCGAGTCCATGGCGGTGGACATTGCAAATATTGAACGACAACCCACAGCTAACAGCTAGTAGCGTCAGCTAAAAGCTAGTAGCTGTACGTTGTAGTTCTGGTTGTAGTTAGCCCTCAATCCTCGACCCCGGCCGCGCCCTTCAGCCTGTCAACAACCTCGTGCAGTTGCTGCTGGATAAGATCGATTTCCTGGCTAGCGCCTTCCTTGTCGATCATGCCGCTGCGCATGGTGACCGCTACGCGGTTCATGTACTTCACCTTGGTGAGGATATCGTCCACGGCGCGGCGGAGACTTATGTAGCGCCGCTTGTCTGCGCGGGCGCGGTGGTAGCGGCGAATCAGATCGTCCGCAGTCAGTCGCTTTGCGAGCACTACGGCTTCGTCCACCGTTCGGCCCGGAATCGCGCCATGGTCGGGGATGCCGGAATCGTTTGTCAGCGCTTCGGCAAACCAGAGGCGGCCAATGTACTCGATTCCGTCGAAGGCAATTCGCACGGAGACGTTGTAGGACTTGCCGTCAACGCCGATTGTCGTGAGATGCTGTTGAACGACTCCGAATTCCGCCATGCCTAAAGCCTTACCAGGTCCGCAGTTCGTGATAGAAAGCTCTCCACTGCGTGAAAGAGTTTCTCCGGTTGCTCAACGTATGGTACATGACCGCAATCGTCCAGAACAATCGGGTCAGTGTTCAGGGCCTTTGCGGCCTCTATGGAGGACGCGACAGGTATCGGATCGTCACGCCCGTGGACTATCAAGGTGGGGTATTTCACGGCGGAAAGGCGGGGAAGCAGGTCGTAGTTGCCGAGGCTGTCCCATACGGACTGCTGGACCCGGGCGATTACGCGAAATGGAGTGAGTTCATGAGCGTCATGGGGGTCGGCGAAGTAGCCGGCCACGCTGACCTCGAAGGCACGCTGGCGGTACCCCTCCGGATCTCGTTCGCGCATTCCGGATGCGTTGAGCTGTGCACGCAGCGCTTCCACAGCATCGCTTTTCTGGCGTCTCGAAAATTCGGCTTCGAAATCGCTCCGGTATCCGCGGTTAACCGGGGCCGGATCTATAAGCACCATTCGTACAGGCTGGGGCAGGTCGGCATTTCCGCTGCTGTCCAAAGCGTACAAAAGACTCAGTAATCCGCCAAAGGAATAGCCAACAAGGGTCAGCGGCTTGAGATCGAGCTCGCGCATCACCGACGCCATGTCCTGGACGTGAGTCTGCCAGGTCACCGGGGAGTTATCCTCTGTGCGCGATTTACCGCCGCCGCGCTGGTCGAAAAAGAACATCTCATTTTCGCGCGACAGGTGCAACATCTGCGGAAGCAGGTAGCGATGATCCGCGCCCGGGCCGCCATGCATGACAAGCATCTTCGGCGATCCCGGGTCGCCGTACGAACACCAGTACAATGGCACCGGTGTCGATGTCGTCATTCCCTCAGAGCGTGGCGCGGGAATCGGCGGCATTCTACTTCGCTCCCTGCGCCTGGTTAGCGGTCAGTGAAGTCGGTCTCCGAATCCACCATCCGGCAAGTTGCTGCGAGGAGCTCCGCGGTCCGATCCAGATCGTCCAGGCTCACAAGCTCATTCGGGGAGTGCATGTAGCGATTTGGAACGGATACAAGTCCCGTTGCCACGCCTTCGCGCGCAATGTGAATTGCGTCGGCATCGGTGCTGGTATCTCGTCCAGCTGCGTGCAGCGCAAAGGGAATCGAATTATCCTCTGCCGCTTTCTTGAGCAGCTTGAACACGACGGGAGAAATGATCGACCCCCGTGTAAGCACGGGTCCCTTTCCAATTCGCGCTTCGCCAATTTCCTTTTTCTCGACACCCGGGTGGTCGGTAGCGAACGTCACGTCCACAACCAGCGCCATCTGCGGATTGATGCCCGATGCGCATACAGTGGCACCGCCACCACGAAAACCAATT
>JACDDZ010000028.1 GCA_013816695.1 Gemmatimonadaceae bacterium | reverse complement strand
TGGCCGCCGTACAACTTTGTGGGTACGCGCAGTGGCGGATAGCGATCTCTTCTCTGACGACAGGCTCGACCTCGGCGACCTTCTCAATCACGTCCTCGACAAGGGCGTCGTCCTGCACGGTGATGTAATGCTGTCGGTGGCGGATGTAGATCTTGTTCGGTTGAATCTTGGGCTTTTGCTTGCCGCGGTGGAAACCTCCATTCAGAAGGCACCGAGGCGTACGCAGGGGACTCTTGCAACTGCATTCGGTCCACCCGATTTCCGCCCCATGGAGGTTCGCGAAGCCGAAAAAAATGAGAGTGACACGGGCCGGAATCTTGCTGCTCGGCAACCTGTTGGCAGCGCTCCATCTCCTGCAGAAAGGCATCCGTCGCCCCTGACGGGCGATGTGGAGTTGAATGAAGTCGCGACATCCCTGCCGGAGCGCATAAACGCCGACCCGGAGAAAATCGAGAATGGGCTCGCGCGGCTCGTCTTGACGTTGATTGAGGTGTTGCGTAAAGTCTTAGAGCATCAAGCCGTACGTCGCATGGAAGGCGGAAGTCTGAGCGAGGAAGAGATTGAGCGGCTTGGTCTCGCGCTTCTACGTTTGAACGACCGGATGAAGGACATGAAGGGTATTTTCGGTCTCGAGGACGAAGACCTGAAAATCGATTTGGGCCCGCTGGGCAAATTGGGATAGCACACGAACCTGACGGAGCGCTCCACTTGGCAGACTTAGTTTCCCCGACACGCAGTCATGGACTGGTCGACGTACTCGATCGGGTACTCGACAAGGGACTCGTCATAGTCGGGGACATCAAGATCAATCTCGCGAACGTGGAACTGCTCACGATCCAGATTCGTCTACTCGTGTGTTCGATCGACAAGGCAGAGGAGATTGGAATGAATTGGTGGCGCCACGACCCAAGGTTGACCGCACCGGCGATGAAACCGCCGGAAACAACAAAGGAGTAGGAAGATGGCCGTTGAACGTTCTCCCAGTGGCAGTTCACTAATCGATGTTCTCGATCGGGTACTCGACAAGGGAATTGTCATTGACGCGTGGGTCCGCGTTTCCCTCGTCGGTATCGATCTCGTGACGATTGAAGCCCGAATCGTGGTCGCTTCCATCGATACATACCTCAAGTATTCCGAAGCCGTCGGACTCACAGCTCCAAGCTCGCGTCCGCGCGAAGTCGGCGGCGGGCAGGATACCGAAATGGACCGCCTGCGCGCCGAAAATGCAGATCTCAAGCGGCGGCTTGACCAGATCGGAGCTTGATACTTCGGTTGCAGGCAGCCAACCGCAGTTAGCCGGGGAGCGGCTTGCAGAGCTGCTCTCCGTCATATCTGAAGCACCCGACTTCTCGACTGCTGCTACCTTTCTCGTAGCCCAGTTCGCGGACGTCATGGCGGCGCGGCGCGCTGTCATTTTTGCAGTCGACACAGTTGGAAAAAGCCTGCGCGCTGTAGGAAGCGTGGGACTCGATAGCGAAGAACTCCCTGGTGCGGCAGTCCCTCTCGAAGAGCACTTCCATCCGTTGATAGTATCAGCGCTTTCGCTCAATGCCGTTACGGGCGATGGATGTGACAAGAGCCGGCTCGGCCTCCCATTCGAAGAATGGGTCTCGATCCCGTTCCCGCAGCCGCAGTACCGCGGGGCACCGGCGCTGCTTGACGAGCAGGTGATTGAAGAGATCTCCATGACCGGTTGCGTAATTCGTCGCGCTGGAGCAGCTGATCGACGCCGCAGGTTGGGCCACGCCCCGGGAGGGGTGCTCGTCATCGAGGCATCGGTGGGCGAAGAACAGTTGTCCGCGTTGACTCACGCCGCGGCGCTCGCCGGCCCCGTGCTCTCGCGCATGTTCGCTGTCGAGGAATATCGTCGTTCAACCGACCAGCTCGATCAGCAGCGGACGCTGCTCACCGCGATCATCAACTCGCTGCCCGACCCGATCGTCATAATCAACGCCAAGAACGACATTGTCCTCCAGAACAGGCGTGCCGAGCACCTGCTGTCTGGAACCGATGCAGATTCTGAAGGCCGGCGCCGTGCCGTCGAGATCAACAACCTTCTCTTTACGTCCCACCTTTCCAAGAAAGCCATTTCTGCTGTGCCCGAGGCGGGTTCGCGCGAGCTCAATCTCGTCGATCCTGACGAAGGGAATGACCTTCTCTTCGAGATTCTGACCCACGAGCTGAAGCGGGAAGGGCCGGGCGATGGAACTACGGTTTCTATCCTGCGCGACGTCACAGATCTTCGGCGCGCGGCGGGCGAGCTCGAACGACAGGTGCAGCGCGTACGCCTGGCGGAAATCGATGCCAAGCGCGAACGCGACCGCTTGAATCTCATTCTCGAGAATGTGGCCGACCCGATTCTAGTTACCGACGACCGCGCGGACATCATCCTGATGAACCGTCAGGCGGAGCAGCTTTTCGAGGCCAACGCGAAGGGCGGCGCGAGCGGCGATCTCGCGGTGCGCTCGAACGACACCAAATTCACGACCTTCATCTCTGACTTCACAATCAGTCCCGCGCTGTCGCGCCGCGAGCAAATGAGTCTGCTCGTGCCGGGGTCAGGCGGTGAGCTGCCCGTTGAAGTTGTTTCCGGAAAGATTCTCAATCGCCGCGGAGAAGCGCTCGCAATCGTGTCGGTGCTGCACGACCTGACCGAGCAGGTCGAGAACGAGCGTCTTTACGAAGAGTTGAAGAAGTTCAGCGCCGAGCTTGAGCAGAGGATCAGCGAGGCCACCTCCGACCTCGCAGAGCAGAATGCCAGGCTGCAGTGGCAGTCGAAGGAGCTCGAGAAGGCCAGCAGGCTCAAGTCGGAATTTCTTGCGAGCATGTCGCACGAGCTTCGCACCCCGATCAATGCCTTGATTGGCTACACAGCCCTGATGCTCGACAGGATCTACGGGGATCTCACGCAGCGCCAGGAAGATGGGTTGCGTCGCGTCCAGGCGGCCGCTCAACACCTGCTCTCTCTGATCAACGACATCCTCGATCTCGCGAAGATCGAAGCCGGAAAGATGCCGTTGCACCTGGAGGATGCGAAGCTCGGAGACATGATCTCCGAGATCACCGAGCAGATGGAGCCGCTGATCCGGAAGAAGGCGCTCGAGTTCATTTGCGAAGTGCCGCCGGGTGATGTGAAAATGCACACCGACAAGACCAAGGTTAAGCAGATTCTGCTCAACCTTCTTTCCAACGCCGTGAAATTCACTCACGCGGGACATGTGCGCATTGTATGTGAAGTTTCTGGAGGTATTGTCGAGTTCGATGTTACTGATACGGGCATCGGAATCCGCGAGGAGCACCTCGAAGCGATCTGGGAGGATTTCCGCCAGGTTGACCAGTCACGGACGCGCGAGTTTGGCGGCACTGGACTGGGGTTGAGCATTACCAGGAAGCTGGTCCAGGCGCTGGGAGGCGAGATAGCCATGTCGAGTGGGTACGGCAAAGGCTCCACATTTACGGTTAAATTGCCCTTGCGGACGACACCGCGTCCTGAAGAATCTGTCATAGCTTCGACAGAGCCGCTTCCGCCAATTTCAGAGCGATAACAACCAAAGAAAACAATGTTCGATCAAGGCAGGCGCGCGATCGTGGTCGTGGGCGCGCAGTGGGGAGACGAAGGAAAGGGAAAGCTCGTAGACGTTCTCGCAGAGAATGCCGCGTGGGTGGTGCGGTACCAGGGCGGTGCGAATGCAGGGCACACAGTCCAGATCGGTGAGAAGTCGTTCGTTCTTCACCAGGTGCCGAGCGGAATCCTGCATCCGGGAGTGCGCTGCGCAATTGGAAATGGAGTGGTGCTCGATCCTGCCACACTTTTCACGGAAATCGATGAGCTTTGCGCAGACGGGATAGATGTACAGGGGCGGCTGTACGTGAGCGACCGCGCGCATCTCGTCCTGCCATACCACAAGCTGATGGATTCCAGCAGCTCCGCGAGCAAGGCGATTGGAACCACTGGTCGCGGAATCGGCCCAGCTTACGAAGACAAGGTTGCGCGGCGCGGTGTGCGTGTTCTCGACCTGAGGAACAGGGAACGTCTGCGCACCCTGGTAGAGCGCGGTGTTGCACATGCCAACGCCATGCTCCGGGCGGGAGGGGGTGCGGAGTCGGCATCCCTGGACGAGACTCTCGAAGCGCTTTCCACGATTTCGGAGCGTCTGCTGGCACTGGCCGAGGATGTGGGTCTGGCAGTGCATCGCGCACTCAAGAGTGGTGCGTCAGTGCTCCTGGAGGGAGCGCAGGGATCCATGCTCGATGTTGACCACGGTACGTACCCGTATGTGACATCGAGCAACACCACTTCGGGTGGAGCTGCTATCGGGGCGGGAATTTCGCCAATGGCGATCAACGCAGTCCTCGGAGTGGTCAAGGCGTATACAACCCGGGTGGGTCACGGGCCGCTGCCCACGGAGTTCGATGAGCCGCTCCAGACTCAGGTTCGCACTCTCGGGAACGAATTCGGCGCGACCACCGGGCGCGCGCGCAGGTGCGGGTGGTTCGACGCGGTGGTGGTTCGCTATGCGACCCGCGTCAACGGCCTCAGTGACATCGCAATGACGAAGCTCGACGTGCTCGACACACTTCCAAAAATCGGATTGTGCACGGGATACGACATTGGCGGAGACCTGCACACCGAGTTTCCCGGGGACCTGTCGCTGCTGGAGAACGCGGTTCCGCGGTACGAGTGGTTCGACGGATGGGAGAAATCGACTGGCGAAGCGCGCAAGCTGTCAGACCTTCCGAAGGCGGCGAGAGTGTATCTCGATCGTATCGAGGAGCTTGTCGAAACACGAATCACTTACGTGAGTGTTGGGACGAGGCGCGATCAGATCATCGGCCTCTGAACACTGAACCGCAACATACAGCTTTTAGCTGTTAGCTGACGCTATTAGCTATTAGCTGGCTAGCAGCTAGTAGCGTCAGCCAATAGCTCTCAGCTGTACGTTGCTCCTGAGCAGTCTATATTTCGCCCTCAATGCCAAACTATCCTGATGTGATGGAGAAACTCGTGTCGCTCTGCAAGCGGCGCGGTTTCATTTTTCAGTCTTCCGAGATTTACGGTGGAACCGGATCCGTGTGGGATTACGGTCCGCTTGGCGTGGAGCTCAAGCGCAATCTCAAGGATCGCTGGTGGAATGCGATGGTTCGCTCCCGCGATGACATCGAAGGACTGGATGCGGCCATCCTGATGCACCCCAGGGTCTGGGAAGCGAGCGGACATGTAGGTGGATTCGTTGATCCACTTGTGGATTGCCGCAACTGCAAGAAGCGCTTCCGCGCCGACGATCCGAAGATCAAGGGAACTCCGGGGACTCCCGACGCGCAGTGTCCATCCTGCGGAATGAAGGGAACGCTCAGCGAAGCGCGCCAGTTCAACCTGATGTTCAAGACATTCATGGGACCGCTCGAAGAAAGCGCGTCAGTCGTTTATCTGCGTCCGGAAACTGCTCAGGGCATCTACGTCAATTTCCTGAACGTGCAGCAGGCGACCAGACAAAAGGTTCCCTTTGGAATTGCGCAGATTGGAAAGGCGTTCCGGAATGAAATCACTCCGGGCAACTTCATATTCCGCACGCGCGAGTTCGAGCAGATGGAAATGCAGTTCTTCGTGGAACCGTCGTCGGCAGACAAGTGGTTTGAGTACTGGAAGGCGCAGCGCATGGACTGGCATCGTGGGCTTGGCCTTGCCGAAGACCGGCTCGAATTTCACCAGCACACGAAGGAAGAGCTGGCGCACTACGCACGCGGTGCGGTCGATGTACAGTTCGATTTCGGGGGCACGCTTGGATTTCAGGAAATAGAAGGCGTGCACAATCGCGGTGACTTCGACCTCACGCAGCATCAGGAGTTCTCCAAGAAGAAGCTGGAGTATTTCGACCACCCTACCAACACCCGATTCCTGCCCTACGTAATCGAGACATCGGTCGGCGCAGATCGCACCACGCTGGCTGTGCTTGTGAACGCTTACCGGGAGGAAACGGTGCAGGGCGAGGACGAAGGCCGGACGGTACTCGGCCTGGATCCCTCAATTGCTCCGATCAAGGCTGGAATATTTCCGCTTGTTAAGAAGGACGGGATGCCGGAGATGGCCAGGAAAATCACCGATGAACTGCGCAATTCATTCCCTGTTTTTTATGACGACAGCGGAGCAATCGGACGGAGGTATCGCAGGCAGGATGAAATCGGCACTCCGTTCTGCGTCACTGTGGACGGCGAGTCGCTCACGAACGGCACAGTAACGGTGAGATTTCGCGACACGCTTGTCCAGGATCGCGTTGACGCCACTCGCGTCGGTGAATTCATAAGCGGCAAGCTCATCACGTGAGCGACGACGGCCTGGACCGGCTGCGCGAGCGCGGCCAGGCATTCAGCGAAGAAATTTCCAGGGAGGGATACCTCGCTTACTCCGGTCTCAAGGCGTCCGCCGATCTTCAGACTATCTATGCAAAATATCGCGACGTCCTGAACGAAGAGTCCCTGGCCCTGGCGCTCGACGCTTTTCATTCTGCTAAACCCGGAAGCGAGGAGCTTCGCTCAGCGCGCTCGCTTCTCGAATGGCAGGTTGAATCCGCCGCATCACAGCAGCTCGCTGCACTCGACGAAAAAGAAATTGAATGGGAAGGATCTGCGGTCCTTCGCACCCGGCACGATGAGGAGATTTCGTACCAGGCAGCGCCAATCGAGATTGGCAACAGCAAAGACCGGGATCGCCGGATCGCCATCGATGATGCGCGCGCTGACATTGCGGAGAGGGAGCACTCGCCACTTCGCCTGGAGCGACTCCAGCGCGAAAAGGAAATAATCGAGCAGTTGCAGGTTGCGCCCGACTACAACAGTACGTTCGAGGCGCTCACCGGGATTTCACTGGGCGGCCTCGCTTCCGAGTGTGCGGCCTTTCTGCGTGACACAGATGCGATGTGGCACGACGTGCTGCCGCCCGTGCTAAAAAAATCCCTTGGCCTCGCGGTTGGCGATGCTACCCGGGCTGACGCCATCGCACTGCTCCGCGCTTCCGAGTTCGATGGAGCGTTTCCAGGGTCGTCGATGGAAACGACAATTCGCGCGCAGATGAACGAAATGGGAATCGATGCGACGGCCGGGGGACGCGTGATCTTCGACGTGGGGGAACGGCCGGGAAAGCGATCACGGGCATTTTGCTCGCCGGTGAGAGTGCCGGACGAGGTCTATCTCGTCCTGCGTCCGCATGGTGGTCAGTCTGACTACACAACGTTCCTTCACGAGCTGGGGCACGCGCTGCATTTCGCATATGCGCGGCGTGATTACTCGTTCGAGTTCCGGTGGCTTGGCGATAACTCGGTGACTGAAGCTTATGCAATGTTGATGGACCACCGGATGCAGGACCGGGGCTGGCTGTTGCGGTACAGTGGCCTTGGCAGTTCACACGTTGACGAGTTCCTGCGCTCTGCAGGGTTTGAGGAGTTGCACTTTCTCCGGCGATACTGCGCCAAATTCCTGTATGAAGTGCAAGTGTACTCGGGTGACCTCGACTGGCGGCAGATGCCCGATCTCTACGTTGAGACTCTCAGCAGCGCTACGACATTCAAGTATCGGCCAGTGGACGCATTTATCGACCTGGACCCGCGTTTTTATTCAGCGCGCTACCTTCGCGCCTGGCAATTGCAGTCCGTAATCGACGAGTCACTCGTGAACCGTTTCGATATCGACTGGTTCAGGAATCCTGGGGCGGGCCCGTGGCTCGTGCGCGAACTGCTGGCTGAAGGTCAGCGCGAAACTGCTGATGAAATCGCCCAGCGTGCGGGTGGCTCACTTTCTTTTAGTCCGCTCATTCGAAAAATCGAGAAACTTCTTGGCTCCTGACTGGAAAAAGGCTGGCGACGAAACGGTAGTCAGGCTCCAGAATCTCCTTCGATTCAATACAACGAATCCGCCGGGTAACGAGCTGCCCCTGGCTCGATATCTGGAGGCTGAGTTGACCGCTCGGGGAATTGAGACGGTGCTGCTCGAGCCATCGCCGAACAGGGCCGCGCTCTTTGGCCGCCTTCGCGGCGCCGGAAGCAAACGACCAGTCATTCTCCTCGCGCACATGGATGTGGTTGGCGTTGAACGAGAAAAATGGTCTTGCGATCCGTTCTCCGGCGAACTGCGCGATGGCTACGTGTATGGACGGGGTGCGATCGACGACAAGGGAATGCTCGCGGCGAACCTCACGGCTATCCTCGAACTCGCCTCCCATGTTCGTGAGAGCGGAAAGCTGCTGGAGCGCGATGTTGTTTTCGTGGCGACGTCAGACGAGGAAGCCGGCGGCGACTGGGGAATGGGCTGGATCATCGAGCACCATCCCGAGCTTGTGGACGCAGAATTTGCACTGAACGAGGGAGGACGCACCCGCATCGTCGGCGGAGGAACAACCTACCTGGCCGTGCAGAGCGCGGAGAAGGTGTCCCATGTAGTAACTGTCACGGCAAATGGTCCAGCGGGACATGCTGCAGTTCCACTTGCAGGGAATGCGATTTTTCGTCTCGCACGCGCGGTTGCGAAAATGGCAGATCATGTTGAGCCGCTCCAACTGACGACGATTACCCGCAGATTCTTCGGGGAACTGGCAGCTGTTTGGCCTGATTCCGACCAGGCTGCAGCAATGCGTGGGCTTGTCGCAAGCGACCCCGGAACGCGTGACTACGGAGCGACAATTCTTTCCATGACTCCGGTGTTTAACGCCGTACTGAGAAATGGGATCTCCGCAACCATGCTAAGCGGAGGAGTTCGCCACAATGTCATCCCTGCGTCGGCAGCCGCCGATTTCAACGTTCGAACCCTGCCAGGCGAATCCGTCGATCACATAGTTTCGCGACTGCGCACAACCATCGACGATCCCGAAATCGACATTCAGGTTACTCAACGAGGCGATGAGGCACCTGCCTCCGATCCGGACTCGGAAATGTTCTCGGCCATCGCTGAAAGCGTGAAGGCAATTCGTCCCGAGATTACCGTTGTGCCTTACCTGAGCACGGGGGTCACGGATTCCGCCAGGCTCCGTCGGATCGGAGTGAAGGCCTACGGAATCCTGCCATTTCCGATGGCGCAGGAGGACGAGGAAAGGATGCACGGGCACGATGAAAGGGTGCCAGTCGACTCGCTGCACTTTGGAGCGCGGCTGATATACGAGGCAACGCTCAGGGTCGCGCGGTAGGGCAGCTTGGTTAAGGGCTTCGGCTCCGGTACATTTTGTGAAACGTTCTTACCACGCAATCCCAACGAAAATGGCCCATATCAAGCAGTCTGACCGTACCGTTCAGGAAACGACGACCACGATGTCTCCCGCAGATGTACTGCAGGAAGCAAAGCGGTTTTTTTCGCGTCGGCCGAATGTGTATGCTGCGTATGTGGAGCAGGAAGGTCCCAGCCATGTGACGCTGCGTGGGCAGGGCGGGGAAGAGATCGTAATCGGCGTTCTGGCCGGTGAAAATGGCACACGGGTGACGGGTTCTACCTACCTCTTCGATCAGCAGATCGCGCGATTCTTTACCCAGCTTCCCGCGTCATCTTCCAACAGCTCGCTTGGCGCGGTGACGCCATGACCGCACCCTTTGTCACGAACCTCCGCAGCGGGAGCGACCGGCCGATTCAGGTTGGCAATGGAGACGGACAGGTTTTGCGGATGCGTGCACAGGTCGCCTCCATGTGGGATGCGATTCGCATCGATGCTTCACCCGAGGCCACGGTGCGCGAAGTAAAGCTCGCCGCCCTGGAACGCCTCGTTCCGGATTCCTTTCCCCCCGACCAGTACGCAGTTAAGCTGCGCGGGTTTGAAGTCCTGGATGAGAATTCGACGGTGACCGATGCCGGTGCAGTCGATGGCTCGATCTTCCTGATTCTGGATCGCCGGCGCAGGCCAACCCGCTAGCACGGCCGGGAATGCAGGCTGCATTCATCTCTCATTCTGATTGTGGACGGCATGATACGGGCTGGGGTCACCCGGAGCATGTAGGAAGGCTGCGCGCAATTACGCGCGCGCTGCGCAACGATCCCGATCTCTTTCAGGCGGTTGCACAGATTGAAGGCCGCCATGCCACCATCGAGCAGCTTGCCGGTGTGCATGACATGAAGTATCTGGAAGGCGTTCGCGAAATATGCGAGGCGGGCGGCGGGCGGCTCGACACCGATACCGTCGTCAGCGAAGGTTCATGGGATGCCGCCATAGCAGGCGCGGGCTCTGCAATCAATGCTGTCGACCTGGCTTTCGACGGTGTGCATCTTCGAAGCTTTGTCGCCGTGCGGCCGCCCGGCCACCATGCGGTTTACGATCGATCGATGGGCTTTTGCCTTGTTGGGAATGTGGCAGTTGCCGCTCACCATGCGCGCACTGTGCGCGGCGCCGATCGTGTTCTGATTGTCGACTGGGATGTGCATCATGGGAACGGAACGCAGGCACTCGTCGAAGCCGACCCGGGCATTCATTTTGTATCGATGCACCAGTGGCCCTGGTACCCGGGAACTGGTGCGGCCGAGGACCGTGGTCCTCGGCACACGATCTGGAATGTTCCGATGCGCGCAGGTCTGGGCCGCAGCGACTATGTCGGCGCGCTGATGAAGGGAGTGGACGCTGCCACAACTGAATTTCAACCCGACATAGTGCTTATCTCCGCCGGTTTTGATTCGCTCGCCGGAGATCCCTTGGGTGGATTCACGCTGGAGATTCCGGATTTCGAGCATCTCACCGATGAACTTGTGAGTCGCGCCGATACCTGGTGCGGGGGCAGGCTGGTGAGCGTGCTCGAAGGAGGATACGCGCCAGACCCGGTGGCGGCCGCCGCGATCGCGCATTTGCGCCGGCTTTAATGCACAATCTTCTCTGCCTCAGAAGGGCCACGCGCAGTAGCTTATAAAATATGTGGAGCTGCTATCATGATGCCAACGGGACTGTCCGGAAAGGACTGAGCGCCGAGGAATTGAGCGGAGTTCTAGCGTCCGGCGTGGGAACACTATGGGTAGACCTCAGGCGCGATGATCCTGCAGATGTTGATCTGCTCAAGAAGGTGTTTCGGTTTCACCCGCTGGCAATCGAAGACAGCCTGAATCCCGAATCCCGCGTCAAGCTCGAGGAGTACAAGGATTTCCTGATCCTGATCGTACGCGGAATCGAGTTTTGCGATGAGACGGAAGATCCCTACGACATCGAAACGGCCAACCTCACTTTTTTCCTGGGCGGGAACTACCTCGTCACCGTTCACGGTGAGGAGTCTCCCGCTGTCGAGGAGATTCGTGAGGTCCTGGACAGGAAACCGGAACTGGTGAGCTACAGTCCTGCGCGGTTGATGCACGCGATCGTGGACTCTTCAGTGAACGCGTATTTTCCGATCATCGACCGCCTGGATGAATTCATGGACGGTCTCGAGGAAAAGATATTTGCACAGTTTGACCAGGCTGCGCTCCGGGAAATTTTCAGTGTTAAAAGGCTGGTCTTGTCTCTTCGCCGGCATCTGGCTCCGCAAAGGGACGTGTTCGCAGTTCTTACCAATCGGCCCAGTCCACTCCTTTCTCCGGAAACACAGGTCTATTTTCGCGACATTTACGACCATGTGCTGAGGATCAATGACGCTCTCGAGACATTCCGCGAGCTCCTGAGCAGCACCCTGGACAGTTACCTGTCGCAGATATCCAATCGCCTGGGAACTTCATCTAAAACCCTGAGCGCGGTTGCGACCCTTACAGTACCATTCGTCGTGGTGAGCGGGATGTGGGGGATGAATTTCCAGCATATCCCGCTTTCATCGCACCCGCATGGGTTCTGGATAATGCTGGTGGTGCAGTTACTAATTGGCGGCTTCCTTGTTGGAGTGCTGAAATGGCTCAAGGTTCTGTAAAAGCGCTGCGCCTCTACGGCGTGGCATCCTCGGATTCGAATTCGTCCTCGCTGGCCGCGGGCACTTCGGTTGTCCATTTCCGTCATATCTCGGCGATTGTGGAAGAGGCTGCCTATTCCAAAGTCGCAATGACTGCGGAAGAGGTGAAGAAATACACCGCGATAGTAGAGGAGGTTTACGCGAACACTGCAATTCTTCCTGCGCCGCCGGGCACTGTGTTCAAGTCGCGCGAGAATCTGCATGGCTGGCTCGAGCTGCACTATTTCAGTCTCGTCGAGGCACTTGGCCACGTTGAAGGTCACAGTTCCGCGCGACTTGTCCTCGCGGTAGCCGAGTCGCCGAAGAATGACGAAGCGGTGAAGCAGTTACAGACGCTCGCGTCGGAAGCGCTCAGGGTTTTTCGGAAGACTTCGGCTGCGACGATGACACATCCTGCAGAGGAAGGTGAGGAGGGAGTCATCACGAAAGCATCATTTCTCGTGGAATCGGACAAGTGGGAGGAGTTCGCCAACGCGGTAGCGGCAGAAGCCAAGCGACACCACGAATTCGAATTTCGACTGACGGGCCCGTGGCCTCCGTATGATTTCGTCCAGATGCAGTTCGCCGGATAATCCCGGATGTTCTGTCCGGATTGCGGGAACTGGAACAGAGGAGGCGCTGCACGCTGCGTAAAATGTGGTGCACTAATGCCTACGCTCAGGGGGCGACAGACCGAGCCGCCTGACGCTTTC
>JACDDZ010000322.1 GCA_013816695.1 Gemmatimonadaceae bacterium | reverse complement strand
GGGGGCAAGTACTTGCCCCCTCCCCAACCTAATGCTGCGAAGTCTTGGTGCCTTCGCCCTTCTCGCTCTTGAAGTGAGCGTTCGTGAGCAGCACGATGGTGGTCACAATTAAAAACAGTGACACCACACCCAGCACCAGCCCGGTGAGTGCAGCCGATAGATCCCGGCTCTTGGGTCTAGCAGTCGTCATTGCGCCTCTCCCGTTACCCGGACCTTGGTCATGGTGTCATTCTGCTCGATTGTCTTCAGGATATCCAGACCCTCGATGACCTGGCCGAAGACAGTGTGCTCGCCATTGAGATGACGGGTACTCGCTTCGCTTAGCACAATGAAAAACTGACTACCACCGGTGTTCCGGCCCGCGTGGGCCATCGATAGCGCGCCGATTTTATGGGTGTTGGCGTTTCCCTTGAGCTCACAGTCGATATGATAGCCGGGGCCGCCCGTACCGATTCTGCGATCCCCTGCAGGCAGGTCACGCGAGTACGGGTCGCCGCCCTGCACCATGAAGTCCTTGATAACGCGATGGAACTTGATCCCATCGTAATAGCCCTCGTTCGCAAGCTTCTCAAAATTCTTGACCGTGTTGGGTGCGTCCGTCTCGAACAGCTCACCACTCATGGTCCCGCGATTGGTTTCAAACGTTACGGTTTTAGGCATTGGATTTTGTAAGTCGTGAAATACGGATACCGCAAAATACTTTAGACGCGGCTCGACGGGCAAATGTCATTCAACGGGCAGATCTCACATTTCGGAACCCGAGCCACGCATATCCTGCGGCCATGGAAAATCATCAGATGCGACAACATCGCCCAGTTCTGTCGCGGAAAAAGCTGCATCAGCTGCTTCTCGGCCTTCACCGGATCAGTCTCGGTAGTGAGCCCAAGGCGAAGGCTCACTCTCCCCACGTGAGTGTCGACTACAACTCCTTCGTTGGTATCGTACGCATTGCCAAGAATGACATTGGCGGTCTTACGCCCCACTCCGGGAAGCGAAACAAGCTCGTCCATCGTTCGTGGGACCTCTCCTTTATGCTCGGCAGAAACCCCTTTAGCCATTCCAATCAGGCTCTTGGTTTTGTTGCGAAAGAATCCAGTCGGCTTGATCAATTCCTCGAGCTGTTCAGGATTCGCATCAGCGAGGGCGCGTGCAGTCGGATACTTCGCAAATACCGCAGGAGTCACAAGGTTCACACGCTTGTCGGTGCACTGCGCACTTAGAATCGTAGCGATCAAAAGCTGGAGCGGTGTCCTGAAATCCAGTTCGCAGTGCGCGTCGGGATAAGTTTTTTTTAACCTCTTGTAAACCTCCCTGGGATCGGCGGGGGGCAGCGACTTGGGAGGGCGCCGAGTCGCGGGCGCGGTAACAGCATTCTTCTTGACCATTCACTAAAGCTATAGGCGGATAGCTAGGCTGTTAGCGATTCTTGCGGGCGAATTCTACGATGGATTCAGCGCTTCCAGTGTTCAGCACGTCGCCAGCCTCAAGCCAACCTTTCCTGGCCATCGCGACACCGAACTCTGTTGCATCCAGTCCAGGCGGCGAGTGGGCATCCGGGCCGATCTCGATTTTTACCCCGCGCAACTTCGCATCGTGCAAGTAGCGCCAATCCAGGTCGAGGCGATGCGGATCTGCATTCACTTCGATTGCGACTCCCGTCTCGAGCGCTTTGGATAGCACGGCCTCGACATCCAGGTCGTAGGGCGGACGGGAAAGCAGGAGCCGGCCTGTGGGGTGTGCGAGAATCGTCAGGTGCGGATCATCCAGCGCACGCAAAACTCGCTCGGTAATCTGCGCACCCGTCTGCTTGAATCGCGCGTGGATTGATCCAATGACAAAGTCAAACCGATCGAGAAGTTTTTCGTCGTAGTCAATACGTCCATCCCGGAGAATGTCTGCCTCGATGCCTTTGAGAATTCGAAATCCCCTGAGCCTGGCATTCAGCGTGTCGATCTCGTCGTGCTGGCGAAGTACATCGTCAGGCTTCAGCCCGCCGGCGTAGTGTGCTGCCTGCGAGTGATCGGTAATTCCGATGTATTCCCAGCCGCGATCGCGCGCGGCGTTCGCCATTTGTTCGATGGTGGCGGTTCCGTCGGAATAGTCAGTGTGACAGTGAAGCACGCCGCGTAAATCGCCGTACTCGATCAATGCAGGAAGCGACTGCGTGCGCGCGGCAGCGATTTCGGAGCGCGCTTCGCGGAGTTCGGGAGCAATGAATTGGAGGCCTGCCGCTTTGTAGAAAGCCTCCTCGTCCGGCGTTGGAATTCGCTTTCCATTCTTGTCGAGCAGCCGATAGCCCTCGACAGTCAAGCCCCGTGCTTCAGCCTCAGCGATCACCTCATTCACGTGAGCGTGGTTACCGGTAGCCCGGAAAAGAGCGATGGCAAAATTCTCTGTAGTCGCGCAGTGAACCACCAGTCGTTCGCCGTCGACGAAGCTGAGAGTTGCAACTCCATCCGGTGTTGCATCGGCGCTGCGCACGCCGGCAATCGCGCCGAGAGATTGTGCGACTTCGCAGGGATCTCCATTGCACTGGGCTGCAATTTCAACGGAGCTGATCACCTCGAGGCGTCTTCGAATGTCACCGGCAACTTCAGCGCGGGTCACGTCGGGATGACGGCGAACGGCCTCGACGAGCTGGGACGCGGAAATGACTGCATGAATGAAGAGCCGCTGCATCAATCCTT